>BNTO01000028.1 GCA_025996655.1 Alphaproteobacteria bacterium | reverse complement strand
GATCCTTCATAAGCTCACAAAGCCTTGCCATCCTTGGACAAATGGGCAAGTTGAGCGCAGGGGCAGAACGATAAAAGAAGCAACGGTTAAGAAGTATTATTACAAAGACGAAGAGTCCTTAAAGAATCATTTAAAAGATTTTATCAATGCCTATAACTTGGGGAAAAGATTGAAGGCGATAAAAGGGTTTACCCCCGTAGAATTTGTTGCTAAAAAGATGGGGAAAGAGTCGACGGAGTTTGCTTAAGAATTATACAACAAGAATTTGGGACTAGACAGGTATTCACAGAAATTCTGCAATAAGATTCTTCCGTAAATGACGGGGAACGATTGCCCTCAAAACAGCAAAATCGTAGAGAGTCCTTTTGTGGGAAAATCGAACGTGATGAGTCTTATTTCGGTGGAGTTAGGGAAGGAAAACGAGGTCGCAGAGCTGCCGGGAAGGTTCTTGTTTTTGGAATAGTGAAAGAGGCGGAAATGTTGACACGGAAGGGATAGATGATGCAAAAAAGTCAACGTTGATCCCCCTTATAAAAGAAAAAGTCATGCCCGATTCCATCGTTTATACGGACAATTTTAAAGCTTATCATGCCTTAGATGTATCAGAATTTAAGCATTATAGGATGAATCATACACAATTCCTTGCGGATAAATACAATCCTATCAAGGAAATTGAAAATTTTTGGAATCAGGCCAAAAGGCATTTAAGGAAATTCAATGGTATTCCTAAGGAGCATTTTTACTTGTTTCAAAAGAGTGTGAGGGACGGTTCAATGTCGGCAATCCAAAGATGCTTTTAAAGGATTTAAAAAAGCTTCTAAGAGAGTTATAGAGAGGATCTCAGGTGTTAGTCTCAAAAATAATTAGATTTCAGCCCTTTATTTTTTTACTCGAAACCCGGAGAGTCAGAGCTTAAAAGAATAATCTCCTGAATTTGCAAAATAGTTTCACAACAGTCTAAAGATCATAAAAACCGGCCGTACAATCAGTAAAAAAATGTTACGGCCAGAGATATGTATAATTATATAAAAAAGCTAAGCTGCCTTTTCCAGTTTTTTATCGTCTTGCAGTCTTTTATTAGCAACAAAAGCTTTATATATAGCAGGAACCCATTGTTCAAAGAGTCCTTTAAGCGCCTTTGCGAACATTCTCGTTTCATATTGTGCGGCAGGGTTTGTTCGCAACGCCAAGAAATGGACCAAATTGTGAATATCCACACGTCCTGAAAACTCAACATACCGATTCACCGGATAAATAAGCGAACACAGGTCCTCCGGTAGTCCTAGTTTTCTCAATTCCAAACAACCCTTTTGAGATTCGCTGTACGACATTTCTCCATAAGACTCGCTTTCCGTCTGAGCCATCTTACTTAATTCCTTGCCAGTTTCGGCCCGAACCGTTGGGACATACCGATCGTCCACGAAAGACCATTGGTAGATACCCATGGTTCTATGGCGAATTAAATGTCGAAACACAAAGAAGGGCACTTTCGATGTGAAAAACAACGTTGGCAATTCAAACGGTGACCCATGCCCGAGGCTTATCAACAGATTGATGAGACTTTCTACGGTTTTTTCTGAACTTGGATTTTCCTCAACGCCGAAGCTCATCCCCACGGCCTGATACGGCGTTTTAATTGTGCCCAAATAATCAGTGATTTTAACCCAGCATTTATGTCCATCTAGGGGCGTCTCGTTCTCGTGGGAAATAATCTGCTTTTCCTCAAATAATTGTTCAACGTTGTCGGAATTCAGGCGATAGGTCGTCTGTTTCTTCCCATCGTTACGGACAAAGTCGGCCCAAAGTTTTTCGGACGCCTTTAACGCACCGCCTTTAAACAATTTATAAATTTTGGGATAAGCAAGATTAAAGATAATTTCCAGCTGGGCAATGGCAGGATTCATCAAAGGATCTTCCCCGTAAATTTGTAGGAATTTTATAAGGTGAAATAAGGAGAGCTTTGTATAAAATTCCGTATGCTGGCTTGTGGGCAAAATCCCGCGGCTAAGTTCTTTGGTGACGCCGGATTGGACGAGTTCTTTGTAATGGTTGTATTGATTGTGGTAATACTTTTTAAGCGTTTCTGCGATAGAATCGAGGGCGCTCTTACTAACGTCCGGCATCATTTCTTGCAAATCTGTTTTTGAGATTTGTGCCGCTGGAAGTTCGGCGTAGCGCGCCGAAAATTCGTTGACGCTCGCCGAGCCGTTCATCATGAATTCTACGGTAGAGGCTATAGTCATATTTTTGCAATGCAATAACACACAAAGTTTGTCAAGGTCCGATGCCCTCGGCAAGGTGTGTTTCAGATTCTTCTCAAACCATGCCTCATCACTTTTAGCCGACACGCCTTGGGTTTGCGCGGATGGAAGCACGTCGTCTTCGCTTCCAGCGTAGTCTACAACATAAATCGTTAGCGCGGGCGCTTCCGGGAAACAAGGCGTGCCGTCTTCCGTTAAGGATTTTGGCGTCCCTTTCCTGAGCAAAAATTCAAGCCCAAGAGAACAGGATCTTTTTGTTTCTCTCTCTCCCTGTTTAATAATATTTCCATCATCTTTTCCCAAAATTTCTACAACGCTCTTCATGCCGTATCCCATAAAAAAACTACCTGGATGCTCAGTCTCCCAATTTGAAATTCGTTTGTCAAGGGTAGGATGTCTTTACAGAATTTTCTCTTTATAACGCATTCAATATTTTTGATTTACTTTAGAAAAATTGCGATTATACGGGAAGCAACAGGTCCAACTTTTTTGTTTCCGGTCCCTTCCTCGCGCGCCGCCTAAGCTGCGCCTAGGCCTCGGTTCCACTTTAGGCAAAATCAGCCACCCCCTTTATTTTTTTTCAGGATCCTTGGGAGACGTTGAATCCGCAGGAGGAGGCGGAGCGGAAGAGGATGCGGCAGCTGTAGCTCCAGAAGATGCGGCTCCCGCGCCTGCCTGCTTGGCTCTTTCCAAAGAGCGTTGAAGAACTTCACGAATAAGGTCGGTACCGTAACTAACATAAAACTCCGACGTCCGACAATTAAAATCTCTTGACATCTCCGCAAGCCCTTCCTTCAAGCGTTCCTTAACTTTTTTCTTCGTTTTAGCTTTTTTTGACTTAGTCTTTTCTTCGTGCTGAGATTCTTCCTCTGGCATTTCCTCCTCAAGGCGCTCTATCAATACTGCAGGAGTTAGAAAATTCAACATCCCCTTTGCCTCAGCAACACAAAGCGCTTCAGAAAAGTGCAAGAGAAGAGATAAATGGGACAAATTCATTTGTTGCATTGTTGTAAAAAGTTGCCCTTGTTGACTTGGGAGAGGGGCTGTGGGATCTATTATGTCTCCGCCGAGAATAACGTTAAGAAAAATCAAAGCGTTGGAATTGTTAAAAACCTCCCTCAGGCAAGCCTCAATAGCAGCGGGACCTTCCAGCAGACAATGTCTCTTAAGCTCCTGTCTATAAAACATTGTTGCGTCAAGAAGGTTCGCCATAATGCTAACAAAAGTTTTAAGGTCCATCACAAATTTTGTTTCTGGTGGGTGGGAGTGAACCACTTTGTTTAGGGACAAAACCAATTTCTGGAAAAGGAACATATGTTTCCAAAGGGTAAGGTCCTTGTTTTGACAAGGAATAAGATTTTTGAAGCCTTGCTGTTCACAAAGAATCTTAACCTTCACCTGATTATTTATAAGTGTTTCAAAATTTACCTCAACTTCCTTTTGAAATGTTGGATTAAGGAGGAGAGCTTCTTTTGAGCTTCCTGGATCCACTTGGGGCCTGGAAAGACCAAACATAAATGAAGCCACGTGATCCATGAGAGATAACCCTTTTGGCATAACGGCCGGATGGTAAAAGGACTGCCACAAACCATTAAAATATTCTCCTAGGCTTGTAGGATAGAAGAGATCCACAACATAATAGGGAAGGTTAAGCACCTGCTTTTCCATCTCTCCCAGATTGTCGCAATACGCCACAAAATCATAAAGTCCCAAAAACGGATAAAACGAGATTGAATCTAACCGTGGGTCGTCGAGAGGAAGAGTTAAACAGTCGACCTTCCTAGAATGGGGAATTTGATGCGCATCTAAAGTCCCTTCTATTTCAAGGGGGAACCCTTGCGCGCAGAGCCAGACAATGAGCTCCTTTGTCCCCATACCGTCTTTAAATCTTTTATCTAGAGGAAGTCTGTTAACCTTCAGACAGAAAAAAGGACCTTCTGGACGGTTAGAAGGCCGTGCAGGAGAAGCCTTTAAGGTGGGAGTAGGCGCTGTCGTACAAACGTCATGGGCCGAACCTTCCCAAGGGGAACTTTTTTCAAAAAATCTTTTTTCCTCCGCTTTCTCCGCTTTCTTCTTTTTTGCTTTCTCTTTTGCCGCCTCCCTCTCTTTCTTTCGTCCAGTGTTTCCCGACGCAGAATCTTCCTTACTACTAGAACCGCCTCCATGCGAAGACGAAGAAGGGGGGACATGTCGAACCCTTTGGTGTAGTAATGCGTAAAGACCGTAACTAAAGGAGTCTCCTGGACTCAAGCTTGGAAGCTCTTTTGGCGGCATGACAGGAGGAAGAGGCCAGGGCAAAGGCGTCAAGTGGGAAACGTCCGCGTTCATATCAAGAGCGTATAATGTTTTCGTTATGTAATGTCCATATTCTGTTGAATATTGACGACCGAAAAGAATGCGCCCCGTTTGGTCTTCATCATCGACAATTTCTAAAATAATAGAATGGCTAGAGTCCAACCCATCCTCAAAAAAGGGTTCTACGTAGCGCTTTGAAGCTTTTTCCCACATAGTGCTTATCGTACGTTGCAAACATAGAGAATCGTCTCCCCCCTCGGCCGCGTTGAATGTTAAAACAGGGCCATGCAAAGGCTGAAAGAGAATCTTGTGAGGCTCAAAAACGACGTGGGGATCCGCCCAAGGTATGTGAACGGAGGGGACAGTCGTATGGCCCTCTAAATTCTTCAAATTTCTTAATTCTCTGGGATCCGTTGGCGTCGCTCCCAGTCCCATATTGGCATACTCCGCTATGGCCCGGATTTGCGCTCTCGTTAAGGGAACTCCTTTTTTAAAGTGGAGGGCCGTTTGACAAGGTATTCTGTCTATTTTCCAGCCCTCTTGTTTAGTTCCCCATCCCTCTCCGGCGCATAAAAATCCCACAACAAAAACGAAAAGTTTCCTCATTACTCCGACGGCTTGCATGTTTCCTGATTTCTTTGAGCCCCAATGTCTTTATTATAAGAAAGGAAAAATAAAGAAGCCAGCTTTTTCTGCGTCAATTTTTTCTATGGGCTTTTTTTCTCTTACCTTCCCCTGAAAATTTTTTGCCACACTGAACAAGGCCGCTTTAAAAGCACTGCCGGAAAAGCGCCGTTAGGGGACAGAAAGTTGGCTCATAAATTTATTGCTATCCGATACATTTTCATATTAAAGTGAAAGTCCGCTTCGAAGTTTTCTATTTTTTACCCGACATATTTTGACCAACACAAGGGAGGAACCATGATTGAATTTAGTAGTGATTATAATGAGGGAGCGCATCCAAGGATCATCAAAAGGCTCGAAGAGACAAATATGGAGCAAACCTTTGGCTATGGGATGGACCCCTATTGCGAAAAAGCTCTCGCTCTTATAAGAACAATGTGCGGCAATGACGACTTAGCCGTGCACCTAATGGTAGGGGGGACCATGGCTAACCTGACGGTTAT
Source organism: Alphaproteobacteria bacterium (assembly GCA_025996655.1). Lineage (GTDB taxonomy): Bacteria > Pseudomonadota > Alphaproteobacteria > BNTO01 > BNTO01 > BNTO01. The sequence continues at coordinate 2,643 of BNTO01000028.1, read as the reverse complement.
CGCGGCATCCCTGCGGCCCCACCAGGCGGTTATTGCGCCGACAAGCGGCCACATTAATGTTCAAGAAACGGGCTCCATCGAAGCCACGGGCCACAAAATCCTAACGGTTCCTGAACATAACGGGAAGATAACGGCCGCGCAAATCGACCAGGTTTGCCGCGATTATTGGGAAAACGAAGGGCTTGTTCATCTTGCTAAGCCCAAAATGGTTTATATCACCCACCCCACCGAATACGGGACTCTGTACACAAAGCCCGAACTTTTGGCGATTCGGCGCGTTTGCGACGAGCGCAATCTTTTTTTGTACGTAGATGGGGCGCGGCTGGGGTACGGCCTTTCTGTACCTGACCAAGATACCGACCTTCCTTTGATTGCCGATTGTTGCGACGTCTTCTACATAGGCGCCGGCAAGCAAGGCGCCTTGTTTGGAGAGGCTGTCGTCATCAAAAACAAGGCTATTGCTGAAGATTTTCGTCCTATTTTAAAACAACGCGGGGGCCTCCTTTCCAAGGGGCGCTTGCTGGGTATCCAGTTTCTAACGTTGTTTGAAGATGGTCTCTATTGGGAACTCTCCAAGCACGCCAATAAAATGGCGGAACGCATCCGAGCCTGTTTGAAAAGACACAACATTTCGTTTTTTGTGGAAAATAAGACCAATCTCCTTTTTCCCATCTTTTCCGATGCTCTGCTCAGCACATTGCAGAAAACCTATTCCTTCACCTATTGGAAAAAACTTGGAGACAACAAAAACGCCATCCGTATTTGCACAAGTTGGGCTACTACGGAAGACAACACGCAAAAACTTATTGCGGATATCGAAAAGTTTTTTGAAAGGACTCAGCGCTCGGCCAACGAACAGTTTCCTGCAGAAACAAAGGGGAACGCTGCGCGAGGGTGAGGGCTTCGGCGCCCGGCGTTACAAGGACCTCCGCCGGCGTATGCCCTATCCTTTTGCGCCGAGTCGGGGTGGCTTCCTTTTAAAGAATATTAAAGTACGGTAAAAATACGTTATTAAGAAGCAATTTTAGGTCAAACAATGGCACTCAGTGATACATGGATTCGCAAACAAGCCTTAGAAAACGATATGATTTCCCCCTTTGTGGAGCGGCTCAATTCAAAAAACGTGGTATCGTATGGCCTCTCTTCTTATGGTTATGACGCACGTGTTTCCGATGAATTCCGCATCTTTACGGACATCAACAATGTGGTTGTGGACCCGAAAAACTTTTCCGAAGAGAGTTTTGTGGACAAGAAATGTGATGCCTGCATTGTTCCTCCCCACAGCTTTGCATTAGCCCGTACGGTTGAATATTTTAAAATTCCTAGAGATGTCATTGTTATATGCGTCGGGAAATCGACGTACGCACGATGCGGCATTATCGTCAACGTCACGCCGCTCGAGCCCGAGTGGGAAGGGCATGTTACCCTGGAATTTTCGAACACAACCCCTCTCCCCGCGAAAATTTATGCGCATGAGGGGGCATGTCAGTTTTTGTTTTTAAAGGCAGAGGAAATTTGTGAGACGTCGTATAAGGATAGATATGGAAAATATATGAAACAAAAGGGCGTAACCCTTCCAAAAGTGTGAGACGGACTGAAGGAAATATTTAGAAAAACTTTTTCGAGAAGACAGCTAGCTGGTTGGGTGGCGCCTTAAACACGAAAGAACATATATGCTGCAGAAAAATCTTTAGAAATAAGTTGTCGTAAAGAGTCATAATATTATAAAAATATTTGGGGCTGACACCAACCTTTGTATGTTAATGTGCGCGTATGTACATAAAACATTGCAAATTGAGCAAAAAAGAATAGCTAAAATTAATGGATTTTTTTGTTCCAGGAACGACAGCTAGAACAGCTGCAGAATGGGTTGGTATTCACAGAAATTCTGTCCTAACGCAGTGACGGGGTTTTGTTATGAGATCAAATTGTCGAAAAGAGTCCCTCCGTTGACCAAGAAAGCGGCTGTGTGAGCACAGAGTTTACGGCTTATTTTTGAGAGCAATCGTCCTAGATTTTTTGCTCTTATGTTTTGTATGTTGAAGAGCTCTACGCGTTGTCCCATGACAGTTTCGATTTTTCTTCGCACATTCATGATCTGATTGACAAACGTTTGAGGTCTGTTGTCTTTCATATTTTTACGCAGAGGCGTTTGCAAATTGACGTTTTTGTGTTCTTTTAGCTGTTGTTTCAGAAAAGCTCCGAGTAATTCTTTATTCGCTATGACCGTTGTGCCTGGTTCCGCTCAATCATAGAGAGCGTCTTGTTCATCTGCATTGGCTGGAGTCATCTCAAATTTCAAGATGAATTCGTCCGGATGGGTTCATAAATGTCCTTTGAATCTGGGCATTGCCGTTAGACCGTTGACAAACCGTCTTACAAAGGTTAAGTACTGATCAATATGAATATTTTAATTGTGTGGAAATATGAGATGCCGTAAACGATGTGGGGCAGAAAATATTGTAAAAAACGGGACTCAGGATGGAAAACAGAGGTATAAGTGCAAAAGTTGTAAGAGAGTTTTTCGAGAAAGGGAGCCAAAGTACCGTGCAGAATTTAAGATGGAAGTTATAAAGATGCGTATCAATAGTGTTGGTAATAGATCTATGGCTAGGCTTAAAAATATTCATCATTCCTTGGTGG
>BNTO01000027.1 GCA_025996655.1 Alphaproteobacteria bacterium | reverse complement strand
AGATCGTAAGCAAAACAGAAGAAAGGGTTCATGTCACCATGAAGCTTGGGGGCGGTATTGCGGAATACGAAGGGTGGAAATTTTTAACAGAGGTTGTTACATCTATCTTTTAGTTAAAACTCTCAAAGATTGAAGGCGATAAAAGGGTCTACTCCAGTAGAATTTGTTGCTAAAAAGATGGGGAAAGAGTCGACGGAGTTTGCTTAAGAATTATACAACAAGAATTTGGGACTAGACAGCTATCGAACTAGGGACTATTGCTAACAGACAGCACCTTTACAAGGACGTTTTGGGAGCAATGAAAAGAAGTTTGGGTATCCCGGACGACACGAAAAACGGGAACTGCAAATGAATATCGTTCGTAGATGGAGACAGGTGGGATGACACACTATAGCCTTCAAATACGGGCACTTCATTTCGAGAAGATTATAATTTTGTTTTCCTCAAGGAATTTGCTTCTTCTTTATGTGTGAAGTGGTAGGCTGCTTGGTTAAGTTCAGAACTGGTAATCCCATGCAATTTTCGTTAATATCGAATAGGAAGGAAAAAAAGGGGGTGTTGTGCACAAAATTCAAGAAGAATCGGTTCGCCAGTACGTTCGGGATTTAAAGTCTTTTTATGAGTGTATGCTTACCTTCGGGATCGTCTTCGTTGTGTGTGTCATCGCATGGATAGCGACAGGGGGCGGCTTTTGGCCTATTTGGGTTTTTTTGGCTTTTAGCATTGTTCTTATTCGTAAATCCCTTTCCTTGGGAATGCTTTCTATGACTTCTTTAGTTGAGAATAAATGGGGTTTTCTGCGGCCCGAGTGGGAGGAACAAAAAGTTCAAAAGATTTTGGCCCAAGCCCCGAAAAGTTCCGAAGACGATTCCAGTCCTTCTTCCTCACGTTCTTATGAACAAGCTACGCGCGGTCCGGCAGCGGGCAAGGCGGATCGCTCTCATCTTTCACCGTCTGCCAGGGAGCTCTCCCCAAAATCGCCTCCTCTCAAGGCTCCCCAACGCGGACAAGGCAAACCACCTACGGGGAAGACGGATTTATAAAGCACGAAAGGGCTTACGAAAAACGCGGGCAGCACTATGGCGGATTATAAAGTCAACCGATTTTTGGGCGGCCTTGCGTTTGTTAATGTTCTTCTTTTGGACCAGCTTTCAAAATTTTGGATTACAAGCCTTTTAGCTCCGGGCGAAACAAAGGCCTTTTGTCCGTGCATCAATTTTGTTTTGGTTTTTAATAAAGGCATTAGTTTTGGCCTTTTGAATCAAGGAAAGCCGTGGCAATTTATTGTGATAGGGATGGCGATTTTGTTGATTAGCCTTTGGGTTCTTCGACAATATTGGTATGCGGAAAGGGGGGCGCAGTCTTTTTGTTTAGGGATGATTTTGGGCGGCGCCGTGGGAAATTTGCTTGACAGAGTGTTTCGTAGCGCTGTTGTTGATTTTATTGATCTTTACGTTGAAAATTTTTCTTTGCCGTTTTTGCAGCAAAATCATTGGCCAGCCTTTAATGTAGCGGACTCCGCTATTGTTGTTGGTGTTTTTCTTCTCTTTTTTCTGTATCGCAACAAAGAAAAGAAAAAGAAGGGAAAAGAGCCTGCAGGCTAAGGAGCAAAGGAGAGGCCGCTGAATCTTAAGAAAAATTCTACGCTTCGTTGCTTCGTCAGGAAAAGATGCAAGATTGCCCAAGAGTCTTTAGGTTAAGGGCATTCTTAAGTTGTCTTAACCCCAAAGGGCTGGCGCAGAAAAAACAGGGCTATGTTGAAAAAGAAGTTTTTTTTGAGTTATAATAAAAAATTAGATCCTATCTTTTAATTTTTCTTCTTTTTATGCTTTCTCTTCGCAATATTGCTATTGTTGCCCACGTTGACCACGGAAAAACAACCCTTATTGATGCGATTTTGGCTCAAAGTGGAACATTTCGTTCGAATCAAAATGTGGCCGAGCGCGTCATGGACTCGAACGATCTCGAACGGGAGCGCGGCATTACGATCTTAGCGAAGTGTACGTCTTTTCAGTGGAAAGAGACGCGCGTTAATGTTGTCGACACCCCGGGTCATGCCGATTTTGGCGGCGAAGTCGAACGCATTCTCAACATGGTCGATGGTGCAATTTTGCTTATTGACGCCGCCGAGGGCCCGCTGCCCCAAACAAAATTTGTCCTCATGAAGGCGCTGCGCTTAGGCCTGAAACCCATTGTTGTTATTAACAAAATTGATCGCGCCGATGAACGACATCAAGAGGTTTTGAATGAAGTTTTTGATTTGTTTGTTTCTCTGGACGCAACCGACGAGCAACTTGATTTTCCCATCCTTTACGCTTCGGGACGCAACGGCTGGGCAGTCCATGATTTGTCCGAAGAAAAAAAGGATTTAACGCCTCTTTTTGAAGAAATTCTGAAACATGTTCCGGAAGCTTACAGCGAAGAGGCTTTGGCGAAACCGCTTTCGATGCTTGTGACAACGCGCGAATATGATGCGTATCTGGGCCGCGTTTTGACGGGACGCATTGCGACAGGGAAAATGACGCCCAACATGTTTGTCCATGTTTGCAATCAACAGGGCGACGTTGTTGAAACAGGGCGCATCGCCAAATTGTTGGCCTTCCGCGGAATTGAGCGCATCCCTACCGAATTGGCCGAAGCGGGCGATATCGTGGCCATCGCGGGCCTTGAAAAGGCCACCGTTTCCGACACTCTTTGCGATCCTGCCGAAGTCGTTGTCATCCCAGCGGAACCCGTCGACCCACCCAAACTGGCCATTACTCTTTCGGCGAATGATTCGCCTCTTGCCGGACGCGAAGGCAGGAAAGTGACGTTCCGCATGATTTATGATCGCCTCATGCGTGAAGCCGAGGGCAACATCGCCATAGCCGTGACCATGTCAGAACGCAAAGACAGTTTGGTTGTTGCGGGGCGCGGAGAATTGCAACTGGGCGTTCTCATTGAAACCATGCGCCGGGAAGGGTTTGAAATGTCGATCAGCCGCCCCAAAGTTTTGTACAAAACGGACGAAAAGACGGGCGCCAAATTAGAGCCTTTTGAAGAAATTTATGTGGATGTGGATGATGATTATTCGGGGACGGTTGTCGAGTCTTTAAGTTATCGTAAAGCAGAAATGACGGATATGCGTCCGTGTGGCAAGGGCCGCACGCGCCTCACGTTTGTAGGACCGTCGCGCGGCCTCGTGGGCTATAACAATCAATTCCTCACCGAAACGCGCGGAACGGGCATTTTAAATCATACTTTTTGCGATTATCGCCCTAGCACAGGCGCTATGGAACGGCGGCGTAATGGCGTTTTAATTTCCACCGATACGGGCGACGCTGTGGCTTATGGACTCTTTAACCTCGAGCCACGGGGGGATTTATTTATTACGGCGGGGGATAAAGTTTATGAGGGAATGATTGTTGGCGAGCACACGCGGCCTAATGATTTATGCGTCAATCCTCTGAAAGCTAAGCAGCTCAGCAACATGCGCGCGTCCGGGAAAGATGAGGCCGTGCGGCTACGACCTGCGCGCCTTATGACGTTGGAACAAGCGCTTACCTATATTGAAGATGATGAGCGCGTAGAGGTGACACCGAAAACCATCCGCTTGCGTAAAGCCTATTTGGATCCTAATGAAAGGAAAAAGGCTTCGCGCGTGGAGGAGTGAAGTTGGGAGGGAACGTTCCTTAGCCAATAAAAATCAATCTGGTTCGACGTTCTTGAAGAAAGATCTTAATTCTTCTTTCGTAACCTTTTCTACTAAAGATTCCTGTTGATTTTTACGTAGAATATAGCCCACTCTACCTAAGAATCCCGAATCTTTAGTAGAATGAGTGTAGCTCTTTTTCGGATTTCTCTTTTAAAAAAGAGTCACTCATCTCGCCTTTCCGCCCCTTTTCTTGCTATAGTCATTGCGTAGATGCCTTTAAAAAAAAGACGATGGCTCCTCAAACCACCCCTCTCACAAAGACTTCTTATAGGACGCATACGTGCTCTGAGTTAACCGAGGTCCACCAAGGAGAATCGGTCACTCTCGTCGGTTGGGTCCATCGCAAAAGGGATCACGGCCAACTTATCTTTGTTGATTTGCGCGATCATTTTGGCATAACGCAATGTGTTTTTGTACCGGAAAGCGCTGACTTTGCGGTGGCAGAAACCCTGGGATCTGAAGACATTATCCAGATCGAGGGGGACGTTGTTTTGCGCTCCCAAGAAACATTCAACCCGCATCTCGCGACAGGCGCCATTGAAATTTCCGTCAAAAAAATGAAAATCCTCGCAAAAGCCGCCCCGCTTCCTTTTCCCATAAATCAAGAAACGGACTGTTCCGAGGAACTTCGCCTCACGTATCGTTTTTTGGATTTAAGGCGCGAGGCGATTCACAAAAATATTCTTTTGCGCTCGCAGATTATTGCGTCTTTGCGTCGCCGCATGATCGCGCAGGGTTTTTTGGAAATTCAAACTCCCATTTTGACAGCGTCTTCGCCCGAGGGCGCGCGCGACTTTCTCGTTCCAAGTCGCCTGAATCCTGGGAAATTTTATGCCTTGCCTCAGGCCCCGCAGCAATTTAAGCAATTGCTCATGGTCGCCGGGTTTGACAAATATTTCCAAATTGCGCCGTGTTTTCGCGACGAGGATGCCCGCGCGGACCGTTCCCCCGGCGAGTTTTACCAGCTCGACCTTGAGATGTCTTTTGTGTCACAAGACGATATTTTCGCCGCCTGTGAGCCTGTTTTGCAAGGCGTTTTTGAAGAATTTTCAGGAGGGAAGACTGTTTCGGTTGCGCCTTTCCGCCGCATTCCCTTTCAAGAGGCCATGTTAAAATACGGAAGCGACAAGCCGGACTTGCGCAATCCTTTGATTATTTCTGACGTTTCCGACGTTTTCCGTAAGAGTGCCTTTTCGGCCTTTGCTCAAGTTGTCCAAAAAGGAGGCGTTGTGCGCGCCATAACGGTTCCTGGGGCGAGCGCGCAACCCCGCAGTTTCTTTGATAAAATGGGCGCTTGGGCGCAGGAGATTGGGATGCCGGGCTTGGGCTACATTGTCCGCGAAGCCGACGCGTCGAAAGGACCTCTTGCTAAGTTTTTGGACGAAGCGGCCCTTCAGGATTTGTACCAACAAGCAGGAACGCAGGGGAGAGATGCTGTCTTTTTCATTGCGGATGCTAGTCCGATCAAAACCACGAAAAATGCGGGCCTGACGCGTACAAAATTGGCGCTTACGCTGGATTTAATAAAGGCCGATCGTTTTGAATTGTGTTGGATCACCGATTTCCCCATGTACGAAAAAGACGAGCAAACAGGCGCGATCCAGTTTAGCCATAATCCTTTTTCCATGCCGCAAGGAGGCTTAGCTGCTCTCCTCACGCAACCGCCTTTGGATATTAAGGCCTATCAGTACGATATTGTCTGTAATGGCATTGAATTGTCGAGCGGAGCCCTGCGTAATCATGAGCCTGAAACGCTTTATACGGCCTTCGAAATCGCTGGGTACAGCCGTTCCATGGTAGACGAAAAATTTTCGGGTATGCTGAACGCTTTCAAATTTGGTGCGCCTCCTCATGGCGGCTGCGCGCCGGGTATCGACCGTATGGTCATGCTTTTGGCGAATGAGCCTAATATTCGTGAGGTTATTGCCTTTCCGTTTAATCAGCAGGCCCAAGATTTGATGATGAAGGCGCCTTCCGAGGTGACGGAGCAGCAGCTGCGCGAACTGCATATTCAGCTGAGAAAATCCGCTTCAAAAACGTAAGGTAAACGCGGTAAAAAATGGGTTTTACATTCCCAAAAGAGCTTGCGCGAAAGTTTTGGGATCAAAAGCGTTCATATCTTCCACTTTTTCTCCAACACCCACGGCCACCAGGGAAAGTTTCGTTTTTTTGCACAAATGAATAAGAAAACCGGCCTTCGCCGTCCCGTCCAGCTTTGTAACGATGAGGCCCGTTAACGGAACAATTTTTTGAAAATGCTCCACTTGAGAGAGAACATTTTGCCCCGTTGTGCCATCCAAAACCAAGATATTTTGGAAAACAGCGGCTGTCTCCCACTTTTTCAAAATGCGCACAATTTTGGCGAGTTCATTCATGAGAAGATCATTATTTTGCAAGCGCCCCGCCGTATCAACAAACAAAACCTCGGTCCCTTTTTTCTGCGCTTGTTCCAAGGCGTAAAAAGCAAGCGACGCCGGATGGGCCTTTTCGCCCTGCCCAGGATACGTGTCATAAACGGGAACATGGAGGTGCGCGGCCCATTCGCGCAACTGTTCGACCGCAGCAGCGCGGAACGTATCACACGCGACCCATTCGATTTTTTGCGCCCCTTGCTCGTAGCAAAGATGCGTTAATTTGGCGATAGACGTCGTTTTTCCACTTCCATTGACACCGGCCATCAGCACAACCTGAAGAGGACACGTCGCCGTTTCCACGCAAGGCGCCAGCGAAAAAGGATTGGAAAAGGGCTGGAGAATCTCCTCAATCTGATTTTCGAGATGAGACAACACGGCCTGCTGAGATTCAAAAACTGGACCGCGTAACGATTCCAAAAGTTCAAGCGTTGTTTCTACGCCCACATCGCCCTGCAGCAGAATATCGCCTATTTCTTCTAGCTGAGCGTCTGTGAGTTTTCCGGCCGTTTTCCCTGCAAGAACTTTTTTTAAACCGTCCCCAATGATTTGAGTTGATTTTTTGAGCCCTGTTCGAACTTTATCAAGCCATGACACTGGGGCCTCCTTGCGTTCTATGTAAGATAGGAGTTTGCATAAACTCTTTTTTTGAAATGTTTTTCCTCGTTCATTATAGCTTAAGAAGGAAAGAATAAATATGCTAAAAATAGGAGATTGTTAAGTCCTGCATCAACGGGATATAGTGAATAAATTAACTCCTTCGGCTCTTTCTCCATCTTTTTAGAAAGTAATTCTACGGGAGGCAATTTTTTTAGACCTTTCAAGCTTTTTCCGAAGTTATAGGTATTTATAAATTTTTTCTTCTTAAGAAACAAGAACAAACTAATTAAGAATTATCATTTTCTTTACTTAATTTTCTTACTATAAAATAGTATAAATGGAAAACGAGAAGGGACGATGTCGCTTCGAACATGGGCTATAGGCCTTCTTTTCTTTGGAATGTGGACTGGGGTCGTGCCTTCGTCTGGGGAGAGTACTTTAAATGTGGGGACAACGACGCTATCCACGAATCATACCTACATAAGCCTAACGGGCGCTGGTACGTTGACTCTTGAAGCGGGCGTGACATTGACCTTACAAGGAACCACGGGAACTTTCTCGGGGACGCTTAACGGCGCCTTGGGTACCCTCGCTCTTTCCGCCGGCACACACACTTTCCTGACGCAGCCTGGCTCAACGCTGGGTACGGTCGCGCTTGCCGCTGGAACAAAACTCCATGTTGGCGATGCTTCAGCTTCAGGATACTTAAAGGTGAACGCCGTCTCTGGGGCGGGTACTGTCCATATCGGCGAGAAAGGAACCTACGAAGTAGGCGGGGATCAGGCTATTGGCGCCATAGAAGGTTCTGGAACGTTGGATTTGAAAGGGTATACGCTGACAACCCGAGCAACGGCGGCGTCTCCTTTTTCTGGGAAAATTACAAGTTTAGAGGAAAGTGGAGGGCTTTGCTTGGGAGATAACTTGTATTGCAATACGATGGAAGGTTCTTATCTTAATTATTTTGGTCGAGAACCTTCTGGCCAAACTCTTTATTTGGGATACGGAGGCGGAGAGGGAGTCTTATCGGTTCGAAGCAACGCATACTCTAGCGGAGGTGTTTTTGTTGGCTATACCGGGAAAGGAACTTTAAATTTCCTGAATGGTCTTAGTTATACAGGAACAACATTTTCTCTTGGAAACGAGAGCACTGCGGCTTCGGTTGGAATTGTTCATGTCACAGGAGATATGAGCTACGCGGCGACGTCTCCTTTGGTTTTAGGCTATAACGCCGTGGACGGCGGTACAGGAAGTTTGCTTGTTTCGGGTGGGCTTACGGTTACTTCAACCATTAATATAGGCCGCGTAGGAACATTTTCGGCAGGTTCTTTGGCCGGGACGGGAACGCTGAATTTCTTGCAAAACAGTACGTTGACTCTGGATGGAACGGCCGACGGAACGTTCTCTGGGGCGATTAAAAGTTCGACGGCGGGCAACGGGACAATTATCAAAAACGGAGCCGCATCGCAAACGTTTTCTGGGAATTTAACAACTTTTAGTGGAAATATTGCCGTAAACGAGGGCGCCCTCACCGCTGGCGCCCTCACACAGGCCAATCTCCTCATGCCTAATGCGGGGACTTATACTTTGACGGGCGATCAAGCGTGGACAAGACTTAATGGAGCGGATGGCCGCATAACCTTTATAGCTAAGCGGCTTGAAAAATTTGCAAAAAAAATGTAAACCCTATTAGTGATTTTTGTTAACGGTTTTAATTTGGCTTACAGTACAGATTTTAGAAAGAGGGTATTGGAACATTACGCGAAAAG
>BNTO01000026.1 GCA_025996655.1 Alphaproteobacteria bacterium | reverse complement strand
TATAACTTGGGGAAAAGATTGAAGGCGATAAAAGGGTTTACCCCCGTAGAATTTGTTGCTAAAAAGATGGGGAAAGAGTCGACGGAGTTTGCTCAAGAATTATACAACAAGAATTTGGGACTAGACAACAAACAAAAAGACAACACCCATGGCTATCGTAGCCAAAAGATTGAAAAAACGGAACAAAGTTCTTTTGAACAAATCTATTTTTCGACGGGCTTGTTGTAGACGAAAAGTTCTGTCGCCACGGAATCGGCAAGTGTCTTATAAAAAGTGTTGAAGAGATCGCTCAAAACTACGTTCCTTGCGTTATCGATCTTGTTTCGCGCGTAACGAGAGCCCCATTGGGATCTCATGATTTTTACAAATCTTTGGGCTACGCATGCCAAGGCGAAGAAGCCAAAGTTTATTTTAGAAAAGAGATAGAAGCTGATTCTTAGCGGCGGCCTTTCATGGCGACAGATTCTCAAACTTCTCATTGATTTTCCCAAACAAAATAAGGGAGAATGAGCTGCGCGGACAAAGCTGCAACAAAGGCCAAAACAAAGATCGGAACAAAGGAAAGCCATGGCAAAAAAATATTTGATCACAAGTGCGTTGCCGTACATTAATGGCGTAAAACACTTAGGAAACCTCATTGGATCCATGCTTCCTGCCGACGTTTATGCGCGTTTTCTGCGGCAAGAGGGGCACGAAGTTTTGTATGTGTGTGGCACGGACGAGCACGGAACGCCCGCAGAATTGGCGGCGCAAGAGGCGGATGCGCCTATTGAACGTTATTGCCAGGATATGCACGAGCTGCAAAAGCGCATTTACGAGGGATTTGATATCGCGTTTGACTTTTTCGGGCGTTCGTCTTCGAGCAGCAATCATGAATTCACAACGTCTGTTTTTAAAGATTTGTATGTCCAGGGATTCATTGAAGAAAAATATATCAAACAGTACTATTCCTTTGACGATCAGCGCTTTTTGCCGGACCGCTATGTGGAGGGAACCTGCCCGCGTTGCGGGTACGCGCGAGCGCGGGGTGACCAGTGCGACGGGTGCGGCGTTCTTTTGGACCCGGAGGAGTTGCTGAATCCCTATTCGGCTATTAGTCGCAGCCTCAACATTGCGCTGCAAGAAACGAAACATTATTTTCTTAACTTGCCGAAAATTGAAGGGGAATTGTTGGTTTGGATTGAGCAGCAAAAAAATTGGTCGGATATTGTCAAAGGCATTGAAAAAAAATGGATTAGCGAAGGGCTGCAGGCGCGCTGCATTACGCGCGATTTAAAATGGGGGATTCGCGTTCCTTTGGAGTGGATTACCGATCAAAAAGCGCTGAAGGGTGAGGGCGCGGAAGAGAATATTGGCGAAAAAGTTTTTTATGTGTGGTTTGATGCGCCGAATGCTTATGTGAGCATCACGCAAGATTGGGCGAAAACGGACAAGGACGCGGAAGCGTGGAAGGCGTGGTGGCTTCCTAAAAAGCAGGATGACGTTTTTTATGTGCAGTTCATGGCCAAGGATAATGTGCCATTTCATGCGGTTTTTTGGCCAGGAATTTTGTTGGGGACGTGCAAACCCTACAAGATGGTAGACGATATTAAGGGCTTCCACTGGCTTACCTATGATAAGGGAAAATTTTCCACAAGTTTGAAACGTGGCATTTTTACGGACACGGCGCTGGAACTTTATCCGGCGGATTATTGGCGGTATTATCTTTTGGCGAATTGCCCCGAATCGGCGGATTCGGACTTTACTTTTGAATCTTTTGCGGCGACGGTCAACAAAGATTTGGCGGACATTTTGGGGAATTTCGCCAACAGAACGCTTGTTTTGCTTGAAAAATATTTTGATTTGAAAGTGCCGGCCGCCCTTTCGGAGAAAACGCTTGACGCGGGTTTGGTTTCGAAATGCCAAAGTCTTATTACGGAAATTGCGCAGGCTCTTGAAGCGCGACGCTTCCGGGCGGCGATGACGGCTCTGCGCTCTTTGTGGGTTCTTGGAAACGGGTACATTACGGAAAAAGAGCCGTGGCATGTCTTGAAGACAGACAAGGATGGCGGCGGAATTATTCTTACGCATTGTGTGCATTTGCTGCGCATTTTTGCTCTTGCCAGTGCGCCTTTTATCCCAGCGACGTCGCAAAAAATTTTCGGCCTCTTGCAAGAAAATGTTGATAGGACGCAGCTCGTTCCCATTTCAAAAGCCGTGGATTTTCAGTATTTCTCTGAAGGTCACCGTTTGCAAAAAGGAGACGATTTTCTTTTTGCAAAGATTGACCCAAGCGTTGTGCAAAGCCTTACGCAACTTTATGCAGGTCAGGAGTAGAGAAAACTAAAGGGTGATTTCTTCCAATTTTCCAAAATGAAGGTGGAAACACTTTGACATGCGTTTTGCTAAATCCAAATTGTGTGTTGCAACGACGATAGCAATTTTTTTGCGCTGTGTTAGATCCAAAAGCAACTGAAAAACGTGCTCCGTCGTGGCATCGTCCAAATTCCCTGTGGGCTCGTCGGCCAAAATAATGTGCGGCTGATTCACGAGCGCGCGCGCGATGGCCACGCGTTGCTGTTCGCCTCCGGACAACTTTGCCGGCGTGTGGTTGTAGCGCTCCTCCAGCCCCAATTCGTGCAGCAATTCCTTAGCTTGCTTTTCCGCCAAATCTTTGGGCGTTCCGGAAATAATGCGAGGCAAAGAAACGTTTTCTAAAGCTGTCAGCTCAGGCAAAAGGTGGTGGTATTGATACACAAAACCAAGGAACTGGCGACGAATACGATCGCGCTGCGTGACATGCAACAAATAGCGGGCCTTTGTCGTCGAAAACTCGACATGTCCCACCGTAACTGTTCCTCGCGTCGGCAAATCGAGCAGTCCCATAATTTGAAGCAACGTCGACTTCCCTGTTCCGCTGGCGCCTGTGAGGGCTATCATTTCCTGTTCATGTAATTCGAAGCAAATGCCTTTTAAGACGTCCAAAGAAATATTTTCTTGAACAAAAGATTTCTCAACGTTTTTTAAAGATAAAACCGTGTCGCTTATGTCTGTCATATGCCTGGGGAAAAAGGCCTTGCTGCGTTCAGAGTACCACTAAAAGGCGACTCCTCCCAAACAAACGCTGAGAGGATGGGAAAATTTCATTCTTTAGCAAAAATTAACGTTTCTGTCGTCGTTTTAATAAATTGCTAACTTTTTGTTAATAAAGGGAGAGCTACGCTGAAAAAGAATTAAGAAAGAGATAAAAAAGAAGGGAAATATGAGAAATAAAAATTTTCTTTTCGGGCTATTATTTCTTGGTATGAGTTCTTGCGGACTTTTTGTGGTGCAACCGTCTTTCGCAAGAGGTGTAATTGCTAAAAAAGTGGAGAAAGGAAATCTTTTTTCTTCCAAAGCTTTCTATAAAAAAGCAACGCAAGGGGATCTCTCGAAAGAAGACCTAACGAAAAAACAAACAAAAGGAGAGGATTTTCAACAAGAAAATAGGATGCAAAAAACAGCGTTTTTTCCAGAAAGAACATCCAAATCACTTTCGGCTAAAGAAGTTGTCGAGTCGCTTTTGGTGCTTGGGAAAAAATATGAACAAGAGAAAGCGTTTTCGCTTGCGTTAGATTGCTATCGCGCAGCTTCAGCTATAGATAAATCCTCCGCGAGCGAATCTCTTTACGCCGTACGTTTAAAAATGAAGGAAGAGGCCGAAAAAAAGAAAAGTTCCGAAAAAATTGAGGCTTTACTTCGTTCAGCGAGGGATGGCAATGCGGACGACGCCTACCAACTGGGAAAGATTTTTTGGGCCAAAAACAAAAAAGAGGACGCTATAAAAATGTGGACTTTAGCGGCGGAGCATAAGCACGCGAAAGCGCCCTACCGCCTGGCGCAATTGTTTGAAAAAGGGGACGACGGTGCGGCGCTTGACTTAGCAAAGGCGGAACAATTTTACAAAATGGGAGCGAAAAATGGGCATCCGGAGTGCGCGTATGTGGTAGCGAAACTTTTGGAGTTTGATGCGCAGAAAGACGCTACGAACAAAGATGCTCTTGAAAAGGAGGCCTTTCGCCTCAAAAAAGAGGCTGCGCATAAAGGGCACGCTCTGGCCGCTGCAGAAGTGGGGTATTTTTATGCCGCAACGGGAAATCACTTGGAGGCGAAGCAATATTTTGAAAAAGCACAAGAACACGCCGATACAAACACTACTATGACGGTAAGCCTTAAACAAATTATGGATTACAACATTAAGGCGGAAGATACGCAGCTTGCGAATTGAAAAGGCGAATTTTGGGGCCAAACATTGGCACAATCCCAAGCAACTTTACACATCCAGCGCCAAAAACGACCCCGCTTTTTGTTGGATCAATTGAAAGCGTGACTCCGGATTTTTCCCCATCACGCGCTGCAAGAAATCTTGACACGATTCAAAATCATTTACAAAAACACGCAAAAGTTGCCGCGTTGCGGGGGCCATTGTGGTTTCGCGCAGTTGCGAGGCCAGCATTTCGCCCAAACCCTTGAACCGACTGATTTCCACTTTTTGATTTTTCTTAAACTTTTCAAGCAAAAGGCGCTCCTTCTCGGCATCATCTTGGGCGTAAAGCGTTTGAGAGGTTGTGGACAAGCGGTAGAGGGGCGGCTTGGCCAAATAGACATACCCCCCCTCCAAAACCGCGTAAAGCTCCTGAAAAAAGAAAGCAAGCAAAAGCGAAGCAATATGCGCCCCGTCCACATCGGCATCCGTCATAATAATGATTTTGTGATAGCGCAACTGCTCCCTAACATAGGATTTTTTGGTGGGATAGCCTAAAGCGATAAGCAAATTCGAAATTTCTTGGTTTTGCTTCAGTTTTTCGAGAGAAGCCGTCGTCACATTAAGAATTTTCCCGCGCAAAGGAAGGACCGCCTGCGTTTTGCGATCACGTGCCTGTTTCGCCGACCCACCGGCCGAATCCCCCTCGACTAAAAACAATTCGCATTCGGCAGGGTTTTGCGACAAGGAATCCGCCAATTTCCCCGGCAACCGCAGCCGACTCAGCAGTTTTAAACGCGAGGAATCCTTATTTTTTTGCCGATTGCGAAGGCGCTGCTCTGCAACCTCCCCCAGCGTTTCAAGAAGGCGTGCCGCCGCCTGAGACTGCGCCGCAAGCCAATGTTCGGTGTGATCTTTGACGGCATTTTCGACCAAACGCTGCACAGGGGCCGACGTCAGCTTTTCCTTCGTTTGCCCTTGAAATTGGGGCTGCTGAATAAAACAGGAAAGAAGCCGCACGGAACAACGCTCCACATCTTCACTCGTTACGTTTTCTATTTTTTTTTGATTGAGGCGCGCGCCGTAGGATTTGATGGCCCTCAAAAGCCCGGCGCGAAAGCCAGCTTCGTGCGTGCCACCTAGGGGCGTGGGGATAGTGTTGCAAAAGGAGGCCGAGTTCAAGGGGACGTCTTGGTCGGGGTCGAGGAGCCACGCGACAGCCCATTCGAGGCGCTCCGAGGGCAAGCTCAGCGGGGCTTCGTCGGCAAAAAAGAGGAGCTCGGCCGCCCCTTCCTCGGAGTGTTCGGGCAAGGATTCGGGATTTTTTTGTAAAGATTCTGTGAGAAAGCTCAACAACCCGTCCGGGTAAGAAAAAAGCGCATGAGGCGGAATAAGAGCATCGCCTTCAACTTCTGCGTGAGGCAACGTTGGCGAAGCCTTATAGGTCCACGATATCTCAACATTTTTGACTAAATACGCTTTCGCACGAGCCATGTCAAACAAACGCCGGGCTTCAAGACGTTCTTCCCCAAAAATTTCAGGGTCGGGATGAAACGTAATGCTGGTCCCATGTTTGCGAGCGGGCGCCTCGGCTACGGCCAGCGCTGTCTTGCTCTTTCCGCGTTCGTACGCTTGTGTGGCATGAAGGCCATCGCGAAAAACGGCAATGTCCAAACGGTCCGACAAAGCATTGACAACCGAAAGCCCCACGCCATGAAGGCCTCCTGAGGTTTGGTAAACGTCCGTCTTAAATTTCCCGCCCGAATGAAGCGTGCCTAAAATCACTTCAAGCGCGGAAAGGTTGGGAAATTTGGGATGAGGGTCGAAAGGAATGCCGCGCCCATTGTCGGAAATCGTCAATGCGCCCGAAGCTTCATCAAAAAGGACATCGATTTTTTGCGCGAACCCCGCCACAACTTCATCCATCGCATTGTCTAAAATCTCACACGCTAAATGGTGCAGCGCCGTGCGGTCGGTGCCACCAATATACATGCCTGGGCGTTTGCGAACGGGATCGAGCCCCTCCAAAACTTCAATATCCTCCGCCGTGTAGGTTGATTTTTTGCGCGCAGGAGCATTGAACGGAAGCGAAGAATCCAAGGACATTTTTTCAGAAGGGAGAGAAGACACGGGGAGTTTAGCACACCTCGTCTCTGCCGCCGAAACATTCGGCCGAGGATTCATGTTTTCTTAAGGCTTTGCTTTTTATAATGGAGGAAAAGAAGCTTGCCTTTGTCGTTTGGGCCTATGTCGTTCCCCCTTTTCTTAGAAGAAGCAAATATTTTTCGCGTGCCGAGTTTAAAAGAGATTCAAGATTTCTCTCGAGATGCTATGGCATGTTGCCCGCTCAAAATCCAAAAAACGCTTAAAGACACTCTTATTTCCGTTGAAAATTTTGCGCCCGCCGAGGTTTTAAAAGAATTGCGCGTCAAAAATAAAAATGAACTCTTGGGGCTTTATCGCATTAATGATGAGCCTTCAAAAAAAAGAGAGCTTGTTTTGTACCGCGTTCCGTTGGTTCTTTATTCAAAGACATCCTGTGAGCCTATTTTTAATGTTGTTGCTCGCGTGACGGTTTATGAAATCTCTCATAGGACCGATTGTGTTGCTTTAAGGAAACAGTGGCTGGATAAAATTCGCAAACTTTAGCGCCGAACGTCTTGGATTTTTCTAAAAATATTCCTACACTTATAAAAGTTACCCTTAGATATTTTTACGAACAATCATGCAGATAAAAAGAATTTTATTAGGATCTCTAGGATCCTGCGCTCTTTTAGGGCTTGCGGGGTGCGACCCGCAAAACAAGCTTTCCGATGGGCAAAAAAAAGAAGTGGAGGACCTTGTCACATCTGTCGTTATCAAAATGCTCGACAACGAGCCGGAGCGTTTCGTTGTGGCGATTGACAAAGCTATACAAAAGCAACAGCAGCAAGCCGCTCAGCGCATTGAAACGGCCGCAACAGAGAATCAGCAAAAGTTCTGGGGATCCAAGCTCATCCTTGGCAACAAAGACGCTAAGTTGAGATTAGCCGTCTTCTTTGATCCTCTTGATGCCACCTCGCAGCGGTTTTACTCCACGGTCATGGCGCCGATTGTTAAAGAGCGGAGTGATGTCGGCTTTTTCCTTATTCCTGTAAGCATTTACGGCGGCGACGCGGCGCAATCGGAACCAACGTCTGTGACAGCAGCCCAGGCGGTTATTGCCGCTATGTGGCAGAATCCGGCGATGGCTTTGGCTCTGTGGGCGAAAATGCCACCTATTGATAAAGAATTCCCGAGGGCGCAGTTGTTACAATGCGCAAAAGATGTGGGCCTCGATTCGGATCGCCTCGAAAATGATTTGAAGAGTGACGCTGCGAAAAATGGACTTATTGAAAACGGACAATTAGCGGTGAAAGTGGGGATCCCGCTTAGAATGCCTATCATTTTCGTCCGCAAAAATGACGGCACCTTGGAAATGTTGCCGGCCTTCCTTAAAGATAAATTAGCCATCGTTTTAGATGCGATCCGCGACGACAAACCGTGGCCTCACGCGCTTGGATTAGAGGCCGCTCCGCCTGCCGACGGTGCTGCGTCAGCGGGAACTGCTCCTGCCGTGCCGGCGCCAACGGGCGCTCCTTCTGCGGCTCCACCGGAAGCGGATTCTGAACCAAAGGCAGAAGCTCCTGCCTCCGCATCGTCTTCTGCGCCGCATCCAAAGAAAGCTGGCAAGAGGGCCGCGTAATCATGGAAGTTCAGTCGGATTCTTGCCGCATTCTTGGCTTGGACCCCGGGCTCCGCTTTACAGGCTGGGGGTGCGTTGAAGGCCAGGGGGGAGCGTTTGTTTATAAAGGGCACGGTGTTATTCCCGTGCCCCCTTTGTTTTCTATGGCCGAACGTCTCGGCTATCTGTTCAAGCAGTTGCAAGAAATTCTAAAACAAAGTGAGCCTTCTGAAGTTGCGCTTGAGGAGGTTTTTATAAACAAAAATGGCGAATCAACCATGAAACTTTGCATGGCACGAGGTGTTGTGATGCTTGTGCCTGCAACGTTGGGGATTCCTGTTTTCGAGTACGGGGCTAATGCGGCAAAAAAGACGATTACAGGGCGGGGTCACGCGGAAAAAGCGCAAGTGAAAGCTATGGTTGAGTTTCTTTTGCCGCCGTTTAAAACGGCTCAAACAGAAAGGCTTGCTAAAGAGGATTGCAGCGATGCTTTAGCCGTCGCGCTGTGTCACGCTCAGAACAGAAAATTCGCAAAAATCGTCGCAGCCGGTTAAGTTTTTTTACATCTTCCCGCGTTTGTTGCTTATCTGGGAACGTGTTTTCCCTTGTCTTTACCGTTAAAAATAAGGCAAAGGTCCCATGTCTCTTTTGAAACGTCAATCCCTAAAAAAGCTTGTGTTTGCATCATAACCCTCCTTTTTGGTAACTTCCGAAGGAGCGAGGCTAGTCTTGTAAATACAGGGTCAAAGCCCTAAGATACCGTTCAGCC
>BNTO01000025.1 GCA_025996655.1 Alphaproteobacteria bacterium | reverse complement strand
CCGCTGTTCTAGCTGTCGTTCCTGCAACAAAAAACTCCATTAATTTTAGCTGTCCTTTTTTGCTCAATTTGCAAGGTTTTATGTCCATACGCGCACCTTAACATACAAAGGTTGGTGTTAGCCTCTTCTTTAATTATAGAAATTAAAAATCCCGGACAATTGAAGAAATCTTATCTCTAAATGAGCTTTTGATAGGCGGCTCATTAAAGAAGTCGGATCAAAAATTAAGCTTCCCTTTTCCGTTATTTGCGTTTGTTCTGAAGGATTTGGGTTGGCGAGAAACCTTTTTAAGGGAATATAAGATTCCGAACCGCCTGGGAAAACATTCAAACTTGTATTGAAAAAACAATAAATTTGATTAAAGGCTTGTCGCTTATCTTGTTTTGCACTTAGCTGAGCAAGTTTGGTAGCTATATCGCAGCTTATTTGAAGCTCTTTTCTCAGAGTTCTTAAAAAGAGACTTTGAAACGCATCTTCGCTCGTTCTTTCTTCAAGAAACATGTCTAAGCGATGTTCCCATAAATGAAGGATCCTTTTTATTGAATCGAGCCCGTCGGAAAGGATGAAATGCGAATAAGTGCATTCTGGCTCATGCGTAAAGGCAAGTAAAAAGTGATTGAGCCCTTTATTGAGATCATGAACTAAGTCAACGAGGTCAAAACCGCTTACTGTTTCACTCGTACCTCTTTCTCGAAAGAGAAAGGCCTTTTCTTTTCTCGAAATCGACTCTGGAAGCCTGCAAAAAGAAGAAATCGCACCCCTTAAGGAACACAGATTCCTTAAAAGAGGGGCCTCTTGGCTTTTTATTTTTGCGCAAAGAACGGAAAGGGACGGCTCTGTTTCCTTTTCTTTTTGAGCATCCGTGTAGCATTTTTCCAAAATACTGTTCAAGCTTTGACCCGACTTAAACACATTTGAAGCTGCCTCTTGGTAAAGATGCGGGGACATAACGAATTTTGGAGAGAATACCTCTCTATTTTTTAAGTCGTTTGTTATCCCTTTTAATCCTTCCAAATTTCCTAACATAGGGGAAGAGGTACAAGAAAAAAAGAGGACGAGGCGGCAAAACGATGAGGTTAATATTTTTTTGTTCATTTGTTTTTAACACTTTCTTATTCTTTATAAATATTGTTTCATAGAAAAGTTAATTTTCTATTAATATAAAAAATATTAGACCTATTGGGAAAGTCAAAAAAACTAAAGCACGGTGATAATGGGGGGTGTGGGTACTACCCAACCTCAAAAAACTCGTGTACGAGCGTTTAAATAGATTTTTCTCTAAAAAAAACCCATGTTCCCATAACAATTCGAAACAATGACTTTCGCAATAGGTCAGTGAGGATCAAGAAATGCATCATAAGGAAGAGAATTTTAAGATATCGGAGTACTAGCTTTTAAGCGCTATTCCGCTTTGCAAGCGTGATAGCATACTACCGCCTTGTAGGAGGTAGTGGTTGATAAGTGTGAAAAAGCATTTTCAAAAAGCTCAGTCCCATGTCTAAGAGTCTGTCTTCATGGAACAGTACCTGTGTAAGTTCACGGGATTTAAGATTTTTCGAGAGCGTCCTGACGCAAAAAGTATTTCAAGAAAGCAATCGAAAGCGGGACCGTACCTTTTAAGCCGCCTTTTTTATATATGCTCGTTCAACCACAAAGACACGCGTTGCCAAAAATTTAAAGGTTTTTGATCGCGTTTCTGAAGGGAACGTCCGGTGTAATTTTGAAACGCGTACTGCAACAGGCCGGCGCATGTTGAAAACGCGGGGGATTGCAAAATGCTGTCCGCTCCAAGGACGCACAGTTGTTGAGCAAAGCGAACTTTCGTATCAAAACGCTCCTCGGCTAAATCCGCCAGCCCCTGCAACTGCGCTGCCCCTCCCGTTAGCAAAATTTTCTGAAAAACGACACGGTCCACATGGTGGGGAACGCTCTGAAGCTGCACCAGAACCTCATCCAAAATCTCGTCCACACGTGCTTTAATGATATCGACAATAAGCTGCCTGGAAACGTACCCCATATTCAAACTATTTTCTTCCCCGACTTGCGTTACAGGAACCTGTTCCGCCGAGTGTTGATTACCTAAAAAAAGGCTTCCGTATAGCGTTTTTAGGCGTTCGGCCTGAGACAGTGTCGTGGACAAACAACGCGCCAAATCGGTCGTAATATGAAAGCCCCCCATGGGAAGCGCCCCAAGCCACACCAAATTCCCTCCCAGGAAACAAGCCATTTGCGTGGATTTCCCGCCTATATCAATAAGCGTTGCGCCCAATTCCGCTTCGTCACTCACCAAACAGGCCATCCCCGCGGCGTACGAATCTGCCACAAATCCTGCGACATCCAAGTTACAGCGCCCAATGCAATGCGTTAGATTTTGCACATAGGTTTGGACCGCTGTGATGACATAACATTCCGCCGACAATTCTCGCCCTATCATGCCAATGGGGTCTGCGATATTGGTCATCTCATCCAAGCTATAGGAAAAAGGCAAAACATGCACAAGGATTTGATTTTTTGGCACGGACAGATTCTGAGACAAACTGAACAATTTCCGCATATGCAAAGGCTGAATAGGCGTTTGCCCCGAGAGAGACAGCTTCACGCGTACGCGCGACGCCTGCGTGAGATGTGCCGGGATATTGACGTAGACGTCCTTGATATTGCGCTTGGCCGCCTCTTCAGCTGCATAGACGGCGTTCAAAATGGCGTCTTCCAAGACTTCCATTTCGGAAACGCCGTGAATATTCACCCCTTTTGAAGCCCTTTGCCCGAACCCTGCAAAAAAAATTTGCGGTCCCTGGACCCTTTTTTTTTCATCGCCGTCTAAATCGTAAGCAAGGCTCCCAATGGCACAGCTTATTTTTTCTGTTCCGACATCCAATCCCGCAAAGGATCCATACGTTCTCGCACGTGCCTTCGTGTTCCTCATCCGTCGTTTTTGGAATTTTGTCTTGCACATTCATTATACGCCATCCGCTAAAGATATTGGATTTTTTCCAACGTGCGGCGCAACAAAGAGATTGCTCCCCACCCACCTAAAATAGCACAAAATAGTTAAGGGATAATAAATAAAATATTATTTTGAACTATTTATATTTTGTTTACAATTATTTGACGTTTTTCTGCTATCCTGTGAGGGTAGGCGGGGAGCAATCTCATTTTTGTTGCGCCGCATGTTGGGAAAAAATCCAATATCTTTAGCGGATGGCGTATAGAGGGTGTCTTTAAGAAAAAAAGGAAATGTTTTCCGCTTCTTAAAGGAGACGTCTCCCAAGGGCGCAGGCGGATAAAAGACGGCGCGAAATTTTGGGGATGGGCTTTTTTTTCTTTTGCGTTTTCAAAAAGAAAAAGCCTATCCTGAAAGAAGGAAGGGAGAACAAAACGCGAAAGCGTCCCGGAAGCGCCCTCAAAAAAAGGCTTTCGGTTCAGGAACAGTGCGGCGATTTTTTCGAAAAAAACGCCCAACATTTTTTAAAAGTCCTACGAGGTCAAGCCTGGAGCGGACTTAAGTGTTGGACCCTCGGCCCGCGTCCTATCGCGCTCCTCGCCTTCAAAAGCGTCCTGCGTTTTGAAGAGCGTGGGGGATGGGAGCGTCCTTTAAAACCTTAGCAACAGAACTCAGGGGCCAAACTCAGGAACCCAAACTCCGCGGTTTTCAAAACGTCTGAAGTATCCCTTATTTTTTATTTTTCATGGAGGTAACTATGTTACAACTTATCGAATCCTCATCCGTTCTTGCGGTGAGCCTCAAAAGAGTCAAAGAATATTTAAGAATCGATCACGACGAAGAGGATGATTTCTTGCAAGAACTCATCCAAACGGCGACGGCTCTTGTTGAACAAGACCTCGGGCGCAGTTTGTTAAATAAAGTGTGGAAGAAAAAAATTTCAGGCGCGTGCCTCCGAAGCGGCGCCCTCAACATTGCGCTTCCTTTTCCGCCCCTTTTGAAGGTGATAGCCGTTAACGCCTTGGACAAAGGTGGCAAAACTAAGCCCGTTCTCCGCTATATTATTGAGCTTGAGCACGCTATCCCCGAAATTACGTTGTCGACAAATGCCCACGCCGTTGAGGTGATCTACCAAGCGGGGTATGGCGAGCGCGCCTCGGATGTGCCGGCGAATCTGTCTTTAGCGGTTTTGCTCGTTGTGGCGAATTTATATGAAGACCGAGAAGGGGAGGGAGGGGGCCCGCTTGCGCCGAAGATACAGGCGATTCTTAAACCCTATCGTATCGAAAGACTCATTTAAGAACCTGTCTTCACAAGTTCGCAAGCCTTCGTAAAAGGGATACAGACGCAGACGATTTAGGGCAATTTCTAAAATTTATGCAAGACGGCTAAAGCCCTTGAGTTATCCAAAAATCATCTCAAAACTTCAGCGTTTCTGCCGAATTTTCCTTTTGTGAAGACAGGTTCTAAGACTTTCTGCCGGTCTCTTCGAAAACAGTTTTTGGCGTCGTCGATGCGATGCTTGGAGGCGGCGGGTTCCCCCAAAAGTCTTCACCTTTTGGGGGTGCCGCTCCTGTCCCTTTGGGGACATTTCGCATCTCCTATCCCAAATTCCGTTTTGGAAGGTTCGGCAAGAAGTCTCATGATCGGGCCAAAAAATCGCTTCTACGTTCTCCGCTAACAAGAGGGGACTCTTTCCCAGCATGTGGCGCAACAAAAAGGGTACTCCCCACCCACCCTTATAAAATAGCACAAATTCGTTAAAAAATAATAAACAAAAGATTATTTTACAATATTTATATTTTGTTTACAGTTATTTAACGTTTTTCTGCTACCCTGTGAGGGCGGGTGGGGAGCAACATCTTTACGTGTCCCGCCTGTTTGGAAAAAATCCCCTATTTCCATCGGAGGGCATCGAGCTCAAAAATCGCTTACGCGAAAAATTTAACCCAAAAATCATTTTTAAAAAGTTGGAAAAAGGAGTTTCCCATGAACAATTTGTTAACGAAAAACATGTTAAACCTCATGAAGGAGAGGGTGACCTTGATGTCTGAGTTCAGTATGGCGGATAGTTTCGGCAAGGAAAAGAAGGAGCAGAAGATCCTAGGCGCGGCCTGGGCGTACGTTGCCCCCTTGCATAACACCCAAGTGAAATTCGTCAAGATGATGGCGGGGCTGGAACGTAATCTTCAGCAGCCTCTTTATCGCGTCGTGATACGACAGCGTCTCGACCTTGCCCGCAAAGCAGCAGGCCAAAATTTGCCGCTCAATACGCTTCGCTGGAAGAAAAAAACGTGGTCCGTGCTTTGCCCGTTGGCCCCTTGGGGCGAAAAAGGGCGTTTTTTAGAAACATTATGTTACGAAAAGGGGAATAACAATGGTTGATTTCGGCGTTTTAGCGGCATTACGGCAGTGGATGGGTCAAGAAGGAGTTGGCTCCGAATATGGCCTCACGTTAGAAAATGTCTTTGTCATGACTCCAACGGCCGTACCCCAAAAATGGCCCTCCATTATTTTGGAACTGGAAGAAGTGTGGAACCAAAAAGTCCGCCTCAAAACGGAAGGGGGGCGCGTTGTTTTTAAGATCATTATTTTCGGAAACAGCGAGGACGGTAGCGAGGTGATCGATATTGCCAATTGCCTTCAGCAACTTTTGGACGGTATTTCTTTTTCCCTGCCGCCCTCCTACGAAGTCACCTTTCGCATGAATTCCAGTGTTTTGGATTTCAAGAAAGTCATCAATTCACCGCGAAAAGTCGAGCAGCGCTGCGAGGCTTTCGTGAGAAAGCGCCAAACCGCTGCTAAAAATAAATAACGCTCTGTCCTTTATTCCGGTTCCTCTTCTTTCTCCAGATCGGCGAAAGGTTCCAAAAGAGAGGCGACCGCTGTACACGTTTTGTAAAAGACGGATGCGAAAAAGTGTGCCGTTCCCCGCCAGAAGCCTCGGTTTTGGGGAAGATCGTCTTCAATCTCTCCTTCGATAGCTTCCTCGGATTCCTCAGCTTCGTTGTCCTCACTTTCCTCTTGTTCCTCAGCTTCGTTGCCTTCATTTACATCTTGTTCAGGATTCCCCGCAACGACCTCCTCAGCGGCTGGTGTTTCAGGTTCTTCAGCGTGCTCTTCAGGCTGAGGCTGCGCGGCAAAGTCCGGACCTGCGGGATTTTCTGTAGCATTTCCCTCTTTTGCCCGTGGTAGTGCAGGATTCTCCTCAACCCCATCGGTTTGATCTACAGGCTGCTCAACCGCAGTCGCGGCCGGTGCGTTAGTACCAAGGAGTGCAACAACCGCAGGCGCGAGTTGCATAACGGTAGCGGCAGGATTGGGTTGCGGAACAGCGGCTAAGTTCTGTGGACTGTCATAAGCTTCATGAAGATTTCGGATTTGAGTCCGAAGGGCGTCAAGATCCTCCAAAAGTGAGGCGAGCTTCGCCTTTTTTCCTTCAGAAATACATGTTTTAAGCGGCTTCAACAGATGCTGAACACATTCAACCTCATAAAGAGCCGCGGCGCAATGAATCGCGTCCGGCAATGTGGGCTCTTTTTTTAAGCCTTCGACGAAACGTTGGGCTTGAAAAAGAAGCAAATCTTGTGATCCTTCTTTGGATTCGCCATAAAAGATAGAGTAAAAGCCTTCAAGTCTTTGACCTGCCGCAAAGTTGCGGCAAAGGCTTGCACAGTCTGCATAGGGTTCAAACCGAGGCTCATCAGAAGAAAAAGAGGTCGCCGCCCCAAAGGCGAGAACGCTGCTACAAGACATCAGTCGCGTTAAAAGTTGAAAATTCATGAGATATTATTTATACTAAAAGCACTTTTATTAGGATATAATAAAAAGTGTTAAAAAAGAGTTAAGATTCAGGGGAGGCTCGACGCGCGAAAGCGAGACGTGATGCGTTTTACGCTTTGCAGAAAAAGCTTGAAAAGGAGAGATCAGTGTTATAAAAAGAAAAGTATGATATCCTTCGGGTCGTTGCGGATAAGTGTTGACGGCTTGGGTGGGGTCTGTGTTTTTTTTAGTAATCTTTTATTTTTGGGAGTTTTAATATGTTCAAGAAATTATTGTTAGCGTCTGCGCTTAGCTTGGGGGCCTTTAGTGTGCAGTTTTATGGAACGGTTAACCTTGCTTCCGCTAGGCAGGGTGCAGATTTCGGGTTGACTCGGCTGCTGCAGATCGTGACGGCCGGGGCAAAAATACAACTCTTCAACCGCGATGTTTACTTCGGTCAAGCACTCCTGGAGCCTATACAAAAGTCCATCGAGAAATTCGAACCCACCATTATGGCATTGCTCCGAACATTAAGTAAAGGGGAAAACAGAAGCCGCGCCTCTTGGGAGGAATGCCTCGTGAATGACGGAGCTGTCGATGTCCTTTCTACTATCTTAAAGCATCTACTGGAATGGCACATCACCAACAAATGGATTTGCCGATGTGGTATAACCATAGCCTTAACTACGCCAGAACGTTGTGGCGACCCGCTTACAACCGACCAAACTATACTCAAAAATACTTTTTTCGGAACTTACAAGGCGTACCGGACTTATTGCTCAACATTGAAGCAGGACCTTTTAGATTTACAAGGTTTTAAGCCAGTTCAAGAAGCAGATTTTGACGCCAATGTTTATAAAACCCTTACTGATTTGGGTGCAGCCTTGAGAAAAATACTGGACATGGCGGCGACTCAAATTGTGTTCGACCTATGGGTTGCGCTGATGGAGGACGGAAAAATGTTTGTTACGTTTAATCTCTAGATACTGGCACCATTTATTGCCACTGTGCCGTTTTTAGAAAACATTTTCAATGCCTTGCGGGGCACGTTCAGTATCCCTAATTATCCTGCTGCGCCAAACACCTAGAAAAAAGAAATCAAGAAAAAATGGCATAGCTTGCCCAGATTTAGACGGAGTTGCCGTTTAACTGAAGGTACTCACGACATGCTGACGTTCCCTAACTTCCTATGGGTTCGGGACCGCACGGGATCTGCCGCGTGGTATGTCCCCGGGGCATGCGATTCTTCTTTACGGTCCTTATCGTCCCATTGTTAAAGGCAGGACTTTTTCCGAGTCCCTTGAAATTCCCCAACAATGTCTCAACGAATTTTTTGCGCCATAGTGCCAAGCCGCGGGGCTCTAAAACCGCTTTCTTCAAAAACAGCCCAAACATCAAACCCATCAAGAAACAAAAATAGGAGTAAAACGATGCAAACAGAATTAACATTAAGTATAGGAGGGCTGCCGCCCCTGTCGGCGCGTGGGTGCGTGCAAGATTTGAAGCCCGTCGCCCAAGGCGAACTTAAGCGGACGCTGAATGGCGAGCTTCTTTTTGTGGGTCATGCGGCGCACAAATACCGCTCAACGCTGCGCTGCACGGACCAAACCGCGATGGCCACGGATGGCCTTCCGGTAGGTGCCGAGGTCGTCGTCGGCTGCATTCAACCTTTGTGCCAGAAAGTTGGGGCGCACGGAGGCGTCATAACGGTCACGCTCGACCGCCTCCCTGTTGAAGGCTCGGTTTCCGTTATTGACGACAACAAAAAGCCTTTGGAGGGGGTTACGGTGGCCGGGCGAACCGTAACGCTGCCCGGGTCGGAGCGGGATGTCTTTATTTTTTACAATCCCCAATTGACAATGCGCGTTCTTTCTTTCTCGCTTCAAACCGATGAATGGTCTCAGAAAGCAAGCTGGACGTTGGACCTGGAGGAAATATAAAATCTCTTCCTTGCCCAACGAATTCTCCTCTTAGTCTTTTAGTCTTTTAGTCTTCTACGTCGGC
>BNTO01000024.1 GCA_025996655.1 Alphaproteobacteria bacterium | reverse complement strand
CCTTTCTGGGTTATACAAGGAACTTTAGGGCTCCAAAAAACATGACCCCTTCACCAACACGTCAGTTTTTTCAGCGCAAAATTTGTGATTCCGCCTAAAGGCGAAGGTTTATACCCGGCCTAATGGAAATAAATTAAAAATAGCCTACGAAGAGTGGAGATTTGAGGCAAACTTTTAGTTTGCCCTCACTTTCTTCTCGATCTCTTTCGTTCTAGACAAGGGCTCCCCTTTTGAGACCATTACACAGATTTAAGTTAGCGTCCTTCATCATCTTCCTTTTTTATCCAAGCAAGCGTGCTTTGAATGAAACTCCACGTTAACGTTGCAAGCGGCAAAACAAAGAAAGCCGCCCCTAATCCCAGCCAGGCCATTACCATCAGCACCGCAAAAAAGATCCAGACAGGATGCAAGCCAATTTTTCTTCCCACAAATTTTGGTGTGAGGAAATTCGATTCAAGAGACGAAAGGGAAAAATAAAGGACGCCAAGAGAAACGATTGGAACACAGCCCATATCTTGGCCTAGGGCGACAAGAAGCGCAAAAAGAAGGGCGACAAAAGCGCCTAAAAAAGGAATAAACGTCAGAAGACCGCTTATAAAGCCTAGGAGTAAAAATGGATTTATGCCAATAAAAAATAATCCCACAGAATAAAGAATCATTACAATAAAGCTCACTTTGGTTTGGCCTGCGAATTGTTGTTTCAAATTTTTTTTCACATTTGGCAAAACAAAATCCGCAAAAGCCAGCAAGCGGTCGGGCGTGTATTCGCGCGTTTTAGCCACCAGTTTTTCCCAATCTTTGGTAACGTAAAACGTTAAAATAGGCGCAAAGACCGCAAGAGTGACTGCGTTGACAACCGAACGCGCGTGCGTATAAAGAGTGGAAATCTGCCGAATGATAGACTCCAAAATGTCGCCCAAACTGTTGGTGAGGTATTCGTGAATCGCGTTGGGGTCGACTTTAAGGGGAATATGGAAGAAGGCTGCGATTTGATTGATTTTTTGGGGTGTCCACGTGGCAAGGGAAACAATGAGGGAGCGAAGATTGTGTTGGTAAAGCGAAAAATATTTTTTGGCGTAAAAGGAGAGAACCGTCGCTAAAGAGATGAGATGGAAGACAATCAAAAAAATCAAGAGAAAAGTGACGAGACTCCTTGGAAGACCGTATTTTTGCATTTTTTTGACGCAAGGATTCATGAGGGCGGACAAGATCAAAACGCTCGTAAAAAGCAAGAAAATAGAAATGAATTTGCTAAAAAGGGTAAGGAAAAGGTACGCCAGGAGAAGCAGCAAAAGGACGGCGCGAAATGTTTCCTCATCTTTGTGGAGTCTCTTAAAAAATGGAAGCATGCAGGGGCGCTCTTTTTTTGTTGCTAACCCATTCTAGCTTTTCGCGTCGGGGCAGCCTATGGTTTTGTTTTTCCTTCTTCTTTTTTTAAGCCCTTGAAAAAAACGATGGCGTAGGCAGCTAAAGAAACGACGGTTGTTACAACAACTGAAATTTGAAATATTTTTAAAATAAGAGGAAAGCTTGGGATAAGGACCGTCTTATCAAGCAACCAAAGAAAGGGCAGAAAAAGTGTCATAAGCGTGTGCAATTTCCCAACGCGCAGCGGCTGAATGGGAATTTCCACCGCCTTCACTTTAGCAAAAAAAACGGCTAACAAAATCAGAACATCGCGCATAATAACAAGAACCGCAAGCTCCGGCATTTCCGAAAACAGGGCACAATAAGAAAAAAACGCCAGAGCTTTATCTGCGATAGGATCGAGGCAGCGCCCCCACAGAGATTCCCAATGAAACCGACGCGCTAAGAACCCGTCCAATCCATCGGACATACTGGAGAACCAATAAAGAACGACAGCCACCCCATATTTTTCGCAAAAAGCAAAATAAAAAACGAGAGGCGCCGACACAATGCGGAAAAGGGTTAAAACATTAGGGATCGTCCAAAATTTCGTCTGCCTAAGAGAAGAAAAACTCAGCGGCATAATTCGATTTTGCTAAAAAAAAAGGCGATTTCCTGTACGGCGTTTGCGGGGGAATCGGATCCATGGACCGAATTGAAATCAATCGATTCTCCAAATTCATAGCGAATAGTCCCAGGAAAAGCGTTGCTGGGATTGGTAGCGCCCATGATTTCGCGATTTGTTTGGATCGCATCTTCGCCTTCCAAAACCTGTACCACAATGGGGCCAAGCGTCATATTGGTGCACAAATCATCGTAAAAAGAGCGCTCCGCGTGAACGGCGTAAAACTCCTTGGCAAGCTCTTTCGTGATCAAAAGGCGCTTTTGCGCAATAATTTTAAGGCCCGCTTCTTCGAGTTTCGCATTAATTTGCCCCGTCAAATTTCGGCGCGTTGCATCAGGTTTAATAATAGATAACGTTTGTTGGATGGCCACGGCTCTTCTCCTCAAAAATAGTGCTAGGAAACCTTTCCTCCCCTCTTACTCCACGTATACTGCAATTAAAAAGGAGTTTCAAGTTACCTGCCATATTGTACCAACAAAGCCTTAAAAACGGGCGCCTTTTTCGTTTGAATCAGGTACTGAATAATGAGTTTGAGGCGATTTTTAAGGTCGTTTTTGCGCGTAGAAGCCAAAGTGTACGCGGCAATAAGTTTCGGGATGGCGCCTTTTTCTTGAACAACGAGGGCACGCTGCCCCGCCAAAATAAGCGCGTCATCCGACAAGCTTAGGAGTTTCTCTTCCCATAGTTGCTTTTTTGCAACATTTTTTTCTTTGATATAGCCATCGAGCCAAAGGAGGCCAAACTCTGAGCCCAACGCCGTATCAAAACTTTTCGCGCAATGTTGCGTACAAGGGGTCGAAAGGTTCCCCTGAAATGCCTTTCGAAACTCTACGCTTTTCAGCATACAAGCCACTTGCCTTTTATAGAAACTTCCTGAACTTTGGCGATCCAATTTCTCACAAAGATCATCGAGAAAAACTTCCCCTTTCCAAGGCGAAGAAACTTGGGAGGGCGCGTCCTTTTTGTAACGTAAGACGCTACCTTTCCCTAAAAACTTCCCAACCATGTAACGGACAAGATTTTCTTGAAAAGGCAGCGGATTATTGTGAGAAGAGTAAGAGTTTTTGGCGGCATTGAAACTTAAAAGCAAAAGTGTATCCCTTTCAGAAGGAGAAAGCGTTTCAGAAAAAACGGAACTTAGCAACCCTAAACGTACGAGCTTTGGCCCCGAATTGGCTTGTTTTAGAAGGTCTAGGAAGTGTTTGTCGATCGAGATTTTTGATCCTTTTGCGGCTTTTTTCAAATAGTGTTTTTGAAAACTCTGCCACTGCACCTCTTTTTCAAAAGAATTGCCGGATTCGGAGGATTCAGAGGGCGTAGGCGCCGCTGACAAAACACCTCCCCAAAAAATTTCAGAGAAGAAAATTCCCCTAAAGAAAAAGAAATTCTTCTTTGAAATCATCGCCCTTCTTAAGAAAAATATCTTAACTATATCTAAAATTAATCCTAACGTCGCCTTTTGTCCAATTTTCTAAAAAGTCAAGGGCCGTTTTAGGAAAAAAGAAGATGGGCTTTTATTTTCATTGTAAAGCTCTCTTTCTTGGCAGTACAATGAATTTGTATCTCTGGGAAATCCTCGCTGAGCAGGTCGGTGTTTCCTCAATAATCTAAAGGCGTTTTGATGATAAAAATTCGAACTTTAATTTCTACCTTTGTGGTGTGCGCTCTTATAGGGGGAGGATTTTGGGTTAAAGAAAAGGTTTTTAAAGAGGAATTTTTCTACTCCGGAACGCTCGAAGCGACACGGGTTGTGATCCCCGCGCGCGTGCCGTCTCAAATCCTTAAGTTTTCGGTCAAAGAAGGCGATCACCTCAAGAAAGATGACGTTATCGCCCTTTTAGACGATAGTGAATTCAAGATTCAACTTAAAGAAGT
This sequence comes from Alphaproteobacteria bacterium, assembly GCA_025996655.1. Classification (GTDB taxonomy): domain Bacteria; phylum Pseudomonadota; class Alphaproteobacteria; order BNTO01; family BNTO01; genus BNTO01. Next base: position 4,873 of record BNTO01000024.1, on the reverse strand, counting down.
CAAGAGTAAATACGAGAGAGGGTTGGCCCTTTATAAAAATTCTAATTCTTCAAAAAACGAATTGGAAACACTGGAATCCAAAAAAGATGAGGCCGCATTAAAAATTTCTTGGTGCACGCTGCGCTCTGTGATGGACGGCGTCGTTTTGTCGAAGTTTAAGGAAGAGGGCGAGTGGGTTGCGGAGGGAACAGGGGTTTTGTCGGTTGCCAATGTTCAAGAAATCTGGACGTTTTTTTATGTTGAGCAAGAGAAAATTGCGTCCTTAGCTCTAGGCCAAACGGTTATAGGCACGTTGCCCGAGCTGCCGGGGCGGGTCTTTAAAGGAAAAATTATCAAAATCAATAGCGAGGCGGAGTTTACGCCCAAAAATGTTCAGACACGCAAAGAGCGGACACGCCTTGTTTTTGGCGTGAAAGTTCAGTTTGAGAATGCGGACGAAACGTTGAAGCCTGGAATGAGTATCGAAACATTCTTAGAGACGCCCTCGGATACCCCTGCAACGCAACCCTCCTCAGAAGATGCGAAGGTTCCTGTAAAAGCCGCGTGAACCCTCAAAAAGGAGAGTTTTTTGATTAGTGTAGAGGTTCAGCATCTATCCCGTCGTTTTAAGGAAATAAAAGCGCTTAAGGATGTTTCGCTTTGTTTTGAAGCGGGGATGATTCATGGGCTTATTGGTCCTGAAGGAGCGGGGAAAACAACGCTTCTTCGTACGCTTTTAGGGTTGCTGGATTGCAAAGAGGGCCACATTCTTTATCAAAAGGATGACGCTCCCATAACGCTGAAAAAAGTCCGCGCTCACATCGCCTATATGCCTGAGAAACAAAGCCTTTATGGTGATTTGTCGGTGAGGGAGCATTTGCATTTTTTTAAAGATCTTTACGGGATTCCGCCTCAGGAATTTCAACAAAGAGCGGATGTTTTGCTCCATTTGACGCGTTTAGAAAAATTTAAAGATCGCGCGGCTCGGCAGCTTTCCGGCGGCATGTACAAAAAGTTGGGGCTTATGTGCGCGTTGCTGCGCGCGCCTCAAATGGTCTTGCTGGATGAGCCGACGAATGGTGTGGACCCAATTAGTCGGCGTGAATTTTGGGCCATGCTGCACGAACTGCGCTTTGAGAAGAACATCACTATTATTATGGCTACGGCCTATATGGACGAGGCGGAACGCTGCGAAAAAGTCCATTTGTTAGAAGGCGGGAATGTTATTGACAGCGGCGTGCCTCAAGATCTTATGAGGCGTTACGCTGTAGACAATTTTGATGAACTTTTTATAAAAAAGGCCGAGCAAGCATGACGGATTTTATTGTTGAAGTTCAAGGGCTCTGCGTTCAATTCGGTTCTTTTTTTGCCGTAAAAGACGTTTCTTTTTGTGTGCCTCGCGGTGAGATTTTTGGCTTTTTGGGTGCGAACGGCGCTGGGAAAACGACAACCATCCGCGTGATTTGTGGGCTTTTACCGGCCACAAAAGGAAGCGTTATTGTTGATGGCGAACCCTTTCTTCCCGGGCGCGAGGATCGCATTAAGGCGAAAGTCGGCTATATGTCGCAGCGCTTTACGCTGTATGAGGATTTGACGGTAGGCGAGAATTTGGATTTTGCCGCGATGTTGCATCAAGTTTCGGGAGCGCTTTACAAACAACGCAAAGAAGATTTGTTTGCCATGATTCAGTTTAATCGGACGGAGCGCACGATGGTGGCGGATTTGCCCAGTGGAACGAAGCAGCAAGTGGCTCTTGTGGCCTCCCTCATTCACGATCCCAATCTTGTGGTTCTCGATGAGCCGACGGCGGGCGTTTCGCCTGTGTCGCGTCAGAAATTTTGGGAGCTCATTCATCAGCTCGCCGCAAAAGGCAAGACCATTTTTGTAACAACGCATTATATGGATGAGGCGGAAAATTGTAACCGCATTGTGTTGATGCGCTCGGGCGAAATTATTGCGCTTGGAACGCCAAAAGATCTTGAAAAAGAGACGTTCCCCAAGCCCATGTTTCGCTTGTTGCCTAAAAGCGACCTTTCAACGGAGCAGCTCAAAAATTTCAAAGAGCAATGTGAGCTTTTTATGCCTTATGGGCGCTATTTTCATGTCATTTTTCCGAAGGAGGGTCTTGTCCCGCCTCTGTTTCAGGAGCATTTTTCAGTAGAGTCCATTGCGCCCTCTCTTGAGGATGTTTTTATTCAAAAAGTGGAAGGGGATCGCTCATGGTGAATCAACGCCGCACAGTTGCTATTTTCAACAAGGAAATCCGGCATATTTTGCGCGATCCTTTTACGTTGATTTTTTCGCTTGTGATGCCTGTTGTTATGGTGTTGCTGTTTGGAACGGCGATTGAATTCAACGTTCGAGAGGTTCCCACCGTTTATGTGGATCAAGATCATTCCCAAACGTCGCGCACCTTCCTCAACACGCTGGGGAGTTCGCAATATTTCAAAATTACGCCTGTGGCCAGTGCGCACGAAGGGATACGCTGGATTGAACGTGAACGTGCACGCGCCATGATTATTATTCCGCCGCAGTTTGAGCATTTTTTGTTAGGGGCGCAGGAAGGGAAACTTCAAGTTTTGGTTGATGGAACGGATAATTCCTCGGGGAACGCCCTTGTGGGTTATCTTGGCGCCATTCAGGCCAAGACCCTTCAAAATCTTTCCAAAAGCGACCACCCCGCCAGCGAAGGGGCGCTGAAGACGCGTTTTCTTTATAATCCCGAATTAAGTTCTCGCTGGTTCACCGTACCCGCGCTTACGGCGGTAGTGATGGCCATTTTATCCATTTTGTTAACCGCCTTAACGATTTCGCGCGAGTGGGAAAATGGTTCTATGGAATTGCTTTTGTCAACGCCCGTTCGCCCTATGGAGGTTGTCCTTGGGAAAATGCTTCCTTATGCCCTTCTCGGCCTTATTTCTGTTTTTGTGGTTTATATAATTGCGCGAACGTTGTACGGGATTCCTTTTATCGGACAATTATGGATTTTTTGGGTGGCGACGCTGATGTTTTTGCTGACCTATTTAGGGCAAGGCCTTCTTATTTCAACGCTTATTCGCAATCAACAAGCCGCCATCCAATTCGCCCTTATGATTGGAATGATGCCGTCCATGCTTTTTTCTGGCTTCATTTTTCCCATTGAACATATGCCTACTTTTTTCCAAGGAATCACAGCCTGCTTCCCCGCGCGGTGGTACGTCACGATTGTACGTGATCAATTTTTAAAAGGCTCGTCGGCCTTGGAACTTTTCTTGCCCCTTTTTATGCTTTTTGTTTTTACTTGTATGGCCATTCGCCTGTGCACAAAGACATTTAAAGGAAATTTAGAGTCATGATTTTAAAAGGCTTCATTCGCAAAGAAATTATTCAAACGCTGCGCGATCCGCATTTAGGCATGGCGGTTATTATTATGCCGGTTCTGCAGTTGCTTTTGTTTGGGTACGCGTTAACGAACGAAGTCAAGAATATTCGGCTTGATGTTTATGCCGAGCCGCGCGATGTGCTCGTTCAAAATATTTACGATCACGCCCTAGCTTCGCGTTGGTTTGCGCCCGTCAAAAAGCACAAGGCTAACCCCATAGATGCGATCCAAAGTGGCGAGGCGGATGCGGTCCTTGTGGCGCCTCCCGGCGGATTAACGCGTGCGGCGGGCCGCAACGAGGAGAAAATCCAGTTGCTTGTCAACGCTTCGGACGTGTTGCGCGCCCAAGCTGCGGATATTTATTTGAAAAGTATCGCGCAATCCCTAGAGCCAAAAGGCGAAAAAACGCCGCATGCGCCGCTTTCGGTTTCAGTTCGCATGTTATACAACCCGTCTATGACCTCGTCGACCTTTACGCTTCCTGGGATTATGTCCATGTTACTCACGTTTTTGGTCATGGTCTTAACCTGTACCTCGATTGCAAAAGAAAAGGAGAGGGGAACGTTTGAAATGATTATTTCTGCACCCATTCGGCGTACAGACATTATTTTAGGCAAGACGATCCCTTTTGCTTTGGTGGGCGTTTGGAATGTTTTTATTGCGCTCATGGCTTCGCGTTTCTTTTTTTCTTTGCCCCTTCGGGGAAGCCTTGTCGCCTTTGGTTTTGTGAGTTTGTGTTATGTGTATACAGCGCTGATGGCGGGCGTTTTAATGTCGACTTTTGTGAAAAATCAACAGCAATCGATGATGTGCAATTTTATGATACTTTTTATCGCCATGATGCTGTCGGGTTGTTTCTTTTCCGTAGACAATATGCCTCTGCCGCTGCGCCTTATTTCGTACGTAAATCCCCTGGCTCACTACACTTTTTTGGTGCGCAATATTCTTTTGAAAGGGGGAGATTTCATGTATCTCATTCAGTACAGCTCCGCGCTGCTTGGCGTCGGTATTGTCCTTGCCTTCTTTGCATTCCGGCGGTTTCGGATTTCGCTGTAGGGAGCGGGGACTTTTGTGAAGATAAAAACGTTTTTAAAATTTTGAGAGTTTTAACTAAAAGATAGATAAAACAACCTCTGTTAAAAATTTCCACCCTTCGTATTCCGCAATACCGCCCCCAAGCTTCATGGTGACATGAACCATTTCTTCTGTTTTGCTTACGATCTTCGTTCGTCGCGCCCTTCTTCCTAAATAATGTCTTGTATTACTATTGTTTTCGAGACACTTACGTAAAAGTTGATAAAAATTTCTCCTGCAAAGTTCCCTATAAACAGTCCCTTTGGAAGGAACAGAGCAGCCATAAAGACACATCGATCCTTTCCAAACTTCTTGACGTCACCTTAGATCTCCTCCGAAAGCGAGCGAGATCATGCCTTGTATTTCCGTTGTCTTGCTCTAAAAGATAGGCCCCATCTTTCCCTGTAAAAAGCTGATTTTCAGGAATTCATTGATGGTACGCCTCATCATTGTCCGTTA
>BNTO01000023.1 GCA_025996655.1 Alphaproteobacteria bacterium | reverse complement strand
AAACGTTGTGCCGACATCTTCCATCAACGCAGAGATCCGCTCCAAGCCAAAGGGTTTAGGAACGAAATCCTGACGTTTACTGATGCTACGCCTCTTATTGCCAAGGCTCAGATTGGGGAGGAACGCGACAAAGCCTTAAAAAAGAAAGAAAAGCCCCTCAACAATACGAACATCAACAAAGTTGCCAAAGACAAAGACGTTCGCATCGGCGCTCAAAGCAAACATAAATTTTGGATCGGCTATAAAAAGCATGTGAGCGTAGACATGCGGTCCGGGCTCATACAAGGTTGCTGTCCCAAAGGCGAACAAAACCGATGCGGACGGAATGAAATTTGTTTGTCCGAAACAAGGGGCCGTCTTTGAGGACAAGGGTTATGCGCATTGTGAAAAAATAGCGAAAATCAAAGGAGTTCACTTATGTGCCGTGCAAAAAAATAACAGCAAAACAAAAAATAAGGACAAGGATAAAGGGATTTCTAAGATGCGAGCCCCTTACGAACGCGTGTTTTCCAAGGAAAACAAGAGGTGCCGTTAGAGAGGGCTTTGTAAAAATCAGTGGACGGGATTCATGCCATCGTTCGTGTTTAACGTCAAGAGGATGGTTGTACTGAAACAGGAATACAGATGTTAAAACAGCAGAGATCTGTGGGAAAAGAGGAATGACGCTGACAAAAAGGGAAGATAAACAACCACCGGCTAAAGGCCGGTGGTATTCTGTCCCGCTTGCAAAGCGGGTTATAGTAAAGATAATTAAAAATCGCTTCACTGAATATTTGGGTTTTTGAAGCACCCTTCCACTGTTTCCTCCAATGTTTTAAAATCTGCTGATATTCCTCTTATTCTTCTCTTCAAATGAGCCCAAAAATGCTCAATGGGGTTGAAATCTGGCGAATACGGGGGAAGAAAGAGGACCGAACAACCGGCTGCAACAATAAGCGCCTCACTTTTTGTGCTTTTGTGTAGGCTCGCATTATCCCAAAGAATCCCTTGTCCGGGCTTTCGTGCTGGAATAAGAAATGGAAGGACCCAAGCAAGGATAAACTCCGTTGTTGCCTTTCCCTTATACACCCATTCTGCGATGATCCTTTTATGAAGATATCCTGCACTTATGTTGATTCTGTCACATTTTTTACCAGGAACCTTGCCTTGAATTTTGTTTCCAACTTCTGAATAGCCCTATTCTCGGTGCAGATATTCGTTTATTCCACTTTCGTCAACATAAACCCTATCCTTTTCGGAAAGGGATTCTCTTTTTTCTTCGTATTCGGCTCTTTTACGTTCATCTCTTTCGAGAAAATTTTTGACTTTTTTTTCTTGAAAAATGAAGTTTCTTCCGGGCATTTTGTAGGAATCCCCTTGCAACAAGGAAGGCTTCCGTCCTTTCTCGTTGAAACATATCAGGCTTTTCAGAAAGCAGGATCTTTAATTTTTCACAATTTATTTTTCACAATTTCCTTGGGACAGGTCTTTTCTGAAAAGTTCCCGTTTGAGAAAACTCGCGTTTCCAGAGGTTAAGGGTATGCGTTGAAATCTTAAAAACTTTTGCCGTTTCTCTTAAGGTGTTTTTATCCCTTCCCCAAAATTCTAATACCTTTTTTTTGAACTCTACACAGTATGCCATCGTATCTACAAAACAAACAGTCGCTATACCAAAAACTATACTAAAATTTGAGGCGATTTTAAATTATCTTTGCTATAACAGAGATCATGTTTTTTGGAACCCGGCTTCCCCTTTTTAGAGTGGAACCTGTTGCTGCTGGGCGTTTTGTGCGTTGCGGGGCTTTATTTTCTTATTCCTTACTTGCAGAAAAAGGAAAAGAGAGTCGCTCCAGGCTGGAGGAGCTTACTCCGCAGGAGGATTTGGGCTCGTCCCAGTGTAGTTTTCTTTTATTTTTTCCCCAGCGTGATAAGTTTGTCGAAACACAGCTCCGTCATTTTGCCTCCAGTACATAAATTCTCCTTCCAATCGTCCTTCAGTCAACTTCCCGCGCCATACGCTTCCGTCGGTAGCAATCACGACGCCCGATTCAGGCAAACCTTGTACGCAATTCCCTTCAAACCTAGCTCCGTTCCGATACCACGCAACGTCCTTGCCTGTGGGGTCGTCGGCCGTCGTATCATGTCCTCCGTAACCCCAACCAAGCTTCCAATTCCCTTCAAAAAGCACTTTCCCTTCTTGGTTTGTCAGGAGTCCCTGGCCTTCTGGCTCGTCGTTAGCCCACATTCCTGTATATGTTGTTCCGTCTGGCCGGATCTCCTGTCCCTTTCCCTTTCGTTTGTTTTTTTCCCAATGCCCAACGTACTTCGTTCCGTCGTCGAACTTCACAGAACCTTCACCCTCCCTCTTTCCTCCGACGAATTCTCCATCATACATATAGTTTCCAGGTAGGGTCTCTATGCCTCTTCCGTGTTTCAGCCGGTTTTTCCATTGCCCCTTGTACTGTGCAATGCCGGCTGTATAAGTGCCAAAACCCTCGTAGTTGTCTTCGACGTAGTCTCCCTCATACGTATCCCCTCCAGTTAGGGTCTCTTTGCCCTTTCCGTATCTCTTCCCATTTTTCCATTGTCCTGTGTACTCATAACCGTCGGCTTTCTTCAGAACACCCTCCCCCTCTATTTTGTCTTTGACGAAGCCTCCCTCATACGTATCCCCTTCAGGGTACGTCATTTTGCCCTTCCCGTGTTTCAGCCCGTTTTTCCATTGTCCTGTGTATTCATAACCGTTGGCGTACTTCCGTACACCCGTCCCCTCCGGCTTGTTTTCAGCATAGTCTCCCTCATACCTAAGTACTCCGTTTAGGGTCTCTTTGCCCTTTCCGTGGAGCTTCCCATTTTTCCATTGTCCTGCGTACTCGTATCCGTCGGCGTACTTCAGCACACCCTCTCCTTCCCGTTTGCCTCCGACGTAGTCTCCTTCATACGTATACACTTCAAGTAGGGTCGTTATGCCCTTCCCGTGTCGCAGCCCGTTTTTCCATTCTCCCTCGTACCTTTTGCCAGAGCTATCCGTCCAAACACCCCTCCCCTCCGGCTTGTTTTCGACCAAATCTCCCTCATACGTTTCCCATCCGTTTGAGGTCAATTCGCCCTTTCCGTTTGCAACCACTCTGCCGTCGCCCAGTGTTGCGACTGCCCCTTTATACGTTCGGCCAGTGGCATTTGTCGCGAGGAAACTTTTCCCTGAAGGAACTCCGTTCTTAAAGGATCCAATATATATTATGCCTTCCCCCTCCAATACTCCCTCTCCTTCCAGCACATCGTTCTTAAAAAAACCGATGCGCAGCATGTTCTCCTCATCCCTTTCGATCCACCAGCCAGTTTTCTTGCCCTCTTCTGTCGTAGCACCGACATATCCCTGCTCTCCTCTACAGATGGCGCCCATTTTTTCGTGTTCGTTTATATACTCCTGGCGTTCATCCGGCGTAATATTGTAGTCAGCGATTTTATCCACGAGACTTTCCGCGCTTTGCGCGTCGGAGGTCCGTGATACAAAGTGAGAGCTGTCCAGAGCGTAAGCAAGATAATCTTCGTCGCCTTTGCACGGAGTGTCTTGTAAAACGCGAGACTCTTCTGGGCTTCGCTCCTTTGCAAGTGGTCTGTTCTTTTTTCTGTGTTCGTCCACGTACGTGTAAACGGCCATTCCGTCCATTTTGCCCCACGCGTCCGCAGCTTCTTTTGTTAATTCTTTCTTTTCCAAGCCCAAGATACCTAAGCTCCCAATATAATGGCAAAGGTGAAGGAGTTCGTGTTTAAGACGGGCGTCTATTTCGGGTTGCGTTAGCATGTAGGTCAGCGCACAAAAAATGCCGAGAGCGCTAAAAGCAACAGCTTCTTCGGGGCTGACTCTTGCGATATATCCTTTCGATTGAGAACGATACGCGTTTTGCAGGGCGGCCGGGTTTTTTTCTTCGCTGAGACTTCTCGCAAGATCCGACACCCCATGCACGTTATAAGCCATTTCTGGGTGCTCAATTATGTCCTCTGCCGTAAGGGCCAGAACACGGACAGGGCCAACCCACAAAAAGGTAGAACAAAAGAGAAGACGATGAATTTTCATAAGAGGTTTTTGCATAATGTATCCCATATTATAATGATAAGGCAGCTTCTTTGCCTTTTCAAGTTTTTTTTAAGCCCATGGCGCTTATTTACGGATTCTTAACATATCGCCTATAATTCCTAAGGCTGGGTGCTTTTTTGCTCACATTGAGTCCGGTTGACGTACTTTGTTCGAATCTGTCGTTGGATTTTTCTACCCCCTTTATAACTTCGTAAAGCCTTTTTTTACGTGGTTTGCCGATTTATTGGGGGGCATCCCCTTTGTAGCGTGGATCCTGTTGCTGCTGGGCGTTTTGTGCGTTGTGGGGCTTTATTATCTTATTCCTTACCTACAAAAAAAAGAAAAGGAAAAAGAAAAAGACGAAGATCCAAGGACAGCCGCGGCTTTCAGGGCCGAAACCGCCGTCTATAAACTTCCTCCTGTGGGGGGCTGGTTCAGCGAAATGTTGAGCCGCAAAGGATTTTTTAAAATTGGCCGCCTTTCTGTTGATTTTTTGAACAGCTTGAGTTTCCTAAGGGAAAATCTGAGGTCCAGCCATTACAAATATATCAAACCCTGGGTTCTCGTTTTAGGCGCGGAAAACTCAGGAAAAACAACCCTTTTGAAAACGCTTCATGCCCTAGACGCCGATTGGCAAACGCGCCGAAAGGATCGCTACGACACAGAATGCAATTGGGTTTTCTTGCAAGGCGGCGTAGTCCTTGATGTCAAGGGAAAACTGTTTCTCGAAAAAGAAAAAATTGGGTCCGACGAAGTGGGGTGGAACGCCCTTAGAAATTTGTTGATCCGCTACCGCTCGGGCAAGCCTATTGACAGCCTTCTACTCAATATTTCGATGGAAGATCTGTACGGGAAGGAGAGGATTCCCTCGCTGCAGTGCCTCGAGCGCGCGAAATTTATGGCGCAAAAGATTTCTCTTTTTCAAGAACAGGTGGGGCTGCGCCTCCCTATCTATATCGTCCTTACCAAAACGGATATTGTCCCAGGCTTTCAAGAGTTTTGTCAGCACATTCCTTTGGGAACAAAGAAAAATATGGTGGGCTGGGCGTCTCCCTATACACCTGATACTGTTTTTTCGCACAAGTGGGTGAAAGAGGCGCTGGCTGCAGTTTCTGAACAAATCCGCCACATTAATATGGACACTTTTTGCGAGGATTTGACGGCACAAACGCAAGACAGTCTCTTTGTTTTTCCCTACGAACTCGAGAAAATTTATGACAATTTATTGATTTATGTAAATCAAATTTTTAAAGATGATCCTTACAAGGCGGCGCCTTTGCTGCGTGGCATTTATTTTACGGGAGATAGTCAGCGGACTTTCGTTGAAACGTCTCAGCTCGAATTTCTTGATCCACATCTCCTCCCCCAATCCGCAGAAAAAAATTCAGAAGACAAAGATGCAGCTGCCGAAGCGGCGACTCCGCCTGCCCAAAGTGACAGTCCGGACGAAATAAAGTCGGACGAAAATTTATACAAACGCCTTTTCTTTTTTGGGGATCTCATGGATTCCAAAATCTTGCCGGAATATGCGCTGAGCCGTCCCCAAAAAGGCCGCCTTTCTTCCGCCAACAAAAGTTTGAAAGGAGCGAAAATTGCGACGGCCGTTGTGGGAGTCGTTGGATTCTGGGGACTTTATTCGTCTTACTACTCTTTAAAAGAAACCAAAACGAAATTGATGCCAACGGTCGAGTCTATGTACCGCTTCCTCGTCCAAACGCAAAATATTCCCCTTAAAGAATTGGCCAAAAGAAATGAGGCGTTTGAAAGTGCGGTCCGCCAACTTTCAACCGTTATGCAAAATCTTTATGAGACAAGCCTTTTTTCTGTTTTTATTCCCGCGTCTTGGTTTAGCCCGCTCAAATCGCGCCTCAATCAGTCGGTGAATTTGGCGTACCAAAACGTTATCATGCGCGCGCTTTATGTGAATTTGCTACTAAAGGCGCGGGATTTGCTTCATAGGAAGCCCGAAGATATTACGCCCACCGATTCTATTTCGCAATTGGCTTTGCCCACAAAAAGTCACGAATTTAAAGCGATGAAAAAGTTTGTAATGGGCCTTAGCGAATTGTCCACGTATGTCGAAAAATTCAATGATTTACGTGTTGTAGCGTCGCCCAAAGTTTTGGCGGAACTTGTGGATTATGCGTTTAAAATGACGCTGTCCGAATCTTTTTTGAAATATTACGGGCGTCTAAAAGGCAAGCTCAGCACATCCACCTTTCCCGCCATTGATTTAACCGTTTGCAAAAACTTAGCGCGCCAAACGTTTTCGGTTTTGTTTCAGCATTTTTTTAGTACGTTGTTTCTTCGCACCAACCCCAAAAGCTTCCCCGCTCAGCTGGAGAGGCTTATTCGGCAATTACAACATGTTGATGCACGCGGCTTGTCTAATTTGAATGCTTTACGAAAATTAAGCAAAGACCTTGAAGCTCTTTTGAAAGTTTTTGAACCCGAAGCCAACGAGAATATCCCCGAAACGAAGCCAACGTGGATGGATAAGGATGTTTTTGAGCCCGACCAAGACTTTGAGGATTTTCTTTGCTCCATTGATGCGTCGCCCTTTTTTGGCCCCGACACATCTCAAGAAATTGTGGATAACTGCGCCATTGGGCTGGCTTATTTAAAACCTGTCCTCAAAGAGCTCACACAGTTGTTGACGACGGACGTTCGCTTTGCGGCGCCTGAAGATGCGGTGGACACAACGCGTCCTTGTTCAACAGGGCTTATTTTGTTGGCTAAAGCGCTCAAAACTCTGTTTAACGAAGCCTATATGCGCCGTGCCACAAACCATCAGTTCATTAACGCTGTCCCCGAAGGTCAAGCCGTTTTTTGGGATGATAAATTGCTGAAAGCCGCATGTGAATTATGCACACAATATGAAGAATTTGCGACGAAAAAAGTGGGAGGCTTTCCGGTTGTCATTCAGGAAAGTTTTCGCCTTTTAGCCCGCGATGGCTTGCAACGCAATATTATTAGCCTCATCGCGCAATCTCAGAATTTCGTTGCGCTGCCCATAAACGCCCAAAACCGTGCGGCTGTAGAAGAAGGGATCCGCTCGCAAACAGCCAATATGCGCCTTGTTCATCCTCTGTTTTTGAAACTTTTAGAACTTCTTAATTACGAATCGGTGAGTTTTTTCTACATCACCTTGCGCGATTTTCTGTTGACCACAAATTATCACCTTCTTGAACGCATCAATCAGCTAATGAAACAAGTAGGGCCTTATCATGTGTGGGATCCTTCGTTTAGCTGGTGGGACGGCAAAACAAACCCTGCGTATGTGGCGTATAGCGTTAAAGACGCGCAAGACCTGAACAGTTTCCTTAATATTCAAGGGCAGCACGTCGTGAATCTCGCGCTGACGTTGGCCAAGCCGGTTGTTGATTTACTGAGTAGCGACATTATGCTTTCGGTGAATCCGCCCAATCGGGCTTTGCTCACAAAATGGAAGCGCATTGTGGAGCAAACAGAGCTTTATCAAGCCAAGCAACCCGGCAGCAGTTTAGCCGTCCTAGAAAACTTTGTGACAACGACGTTGCAGGGATATTCCTTGGATAATGTTTTTGAAACGATCCCTTTAATGGAGGTCCGAAGCGAAGTGGGCGACCATTTTCTAGAAACGGTACAACTTATAAAAAGAGGAATTCTAGGCCAAGCAGAGGTCTTAACGCGCCAGAAAAATATGAAGAAATATCAAGAATTAGCCACATTTTTTAACAAATCTTTGCGCGGCCGCTTTCCCTTTACCCCGCCTTCGACGGACCCGTCGCAAGGCATGGAGGCGGACCCTGAGGATGTGCGCCTTTTCCTTACGAAATTTCAGCAAATGGGCGGCTGCTTTGAAAAAATTCTGGATCAGATTTATCAATTAGGCAATGTGGCCAGTGGCGCCGTAGAGTTTTTACAAAAAATCGAACAGGTTTACGCCCTCTTTCAAAATTATTTAGAAACCGACCCCGGCGGGCTTCCTTCCATCGTTATCAACAGTGACTTTAATGTGAATCGCGATCGTGCGGTCGGTTCGAATCTTATTGCGCAGTGGTCTTTAAAGACGAATTTCGAAAGTTCCGTGGGACATATGGACAAAAACCGCCAAGCTCTGTGGCTTTACGGTTGCCCTACGGAAGTTACTTTCCGCTGGCCCAATATTCCTAATATGAAACAAAAGCCTCTTAATGATTTGAAGCAGCCTTCCTTAAAAGTTGTAGAATCAACCGCGACTTTCACGTATACCGGGCAATGGAGTCTTTTCCGCATGGTGCGGCGCCACAGGGCCAATCGCGGCGAATATTTGCCTATGGTGAGTCCTAATGTCGTTGTCTTAAAATATGTGATTCCTGTTTCAGAAACCGAAAGCGCAGTTTTGTTTAATTCGGTGGCTTTTTTGGGACCGTCATCGAACCCCAACTTAGCCGGGAAGACGATTGTTTTCCCCGACTTTCCTGTTTTAGCGCCGGAACTTTCTCCCGACTTAGAAGCGCTTAAAAATCAGCCCGTTCTAAGTTTTGGCATTGTTGCACCAACATCGAGTAGCCAAATAAGAAAGCAAGAAACGGGAGGGAGAAAAGAATACTGATCTACACTTTATAAAAAATTTAGGGGCTGACACCTAACATTTTTATGTTAAGGTGTGCGTATGGACATAAAACCTTGCAAATTGAGCAAAAAAGAACAGCTAAAATTAATGGAGTTTTTTGTTGCGGAAACGACAGCTAGAACAGCTGGAGAATGGGTTGGTATTCACAGAAATTCTGCAATAAGATTCTTCCATAAA
>BNTO01000022.1 GCA_025996655.1 Alphaproteobacteria bacterium | reverse complement strand
ATCTTTCTCCTATCTTCCGAAACGACCTATTCATGGATCTCAACCTGAATGGGATGACGGATCCCAAGTCACGGGGTGAGTGCTTTTAGGCATGCTAACCTCCTGTTTTTTCTCAATGAGGTACACTTCTTCGCGTGATTCTTACATCACGAGAGGATTTTTGTTTTTAGGGGTAGCGTTGCACTTGGCTGTTGAAGGGGCAGGAGACTAAAGTATTCAGTGATGCGATTTTTAATTATCTTTACTATACAAGACCCTACTGGTAGAGAAAAATATTTTTGAAAATAGGAAAAAGTAAGAAAGTCACCAATAAGGAGGAAGAGGGGGAGGAACTCTCCTGGCTTGAGGGGAAGTATTTTGGCTTAAGGTTTTCCAGGGTCCTTCCTACGCTGTGCCCCTTAACTCAAAAAACTCAACGCATAAACGGCGGCTGTTTCTGCGCGTAAAATGTATTTCCCAAGGGAAACGGGAATCACACAAGGCGGAAGGCTTTTTTTCTCTTCTGGAGAAAAGCCCCCTTCAGGGCCAATGATGATGCCGACATTTTGTGGAAAAGGAACGAGGGGCGATTCCTCAGAAAAGCGCAATGCAGAAAGCAAAGGCGCGTCTTCCCGCTCAAGAGCGACAAACCACGTCATGCGTTGCTCGTTTTTTTCTGGGTCGGCGCATTCCATCTCCTCCCAAAAATTCTTGAGTTTTTTCAAAGGTTCTAAACGAGGGAGCGTTAGCCTTTCGCTTTGTTCGGCAGCGTCTTGGATGATTTTTTGCATTTTTTCAACAAGAAAGGATTTCCCTTGAGTCCGAGTCATTTGAAGAGGTTGCAAATGCGTCACACCAAGTTCTGTCGCCTTTTCAACAAGGAAATGCAAACTCTGCGGTTTTAGCGGACTAAAGGCCAATTTCAAAAGGCGCTCCGGCGGTTGCGACGTGCGGAGAAGTTTTGTTGGAAAAACAAAGACAGATTTTGAAGAAACTTTTGCGCCACCTAATTTCAAAACGCCCTCAAATTCGCCCAAAGATTCGTTAAAAATATGGAGAAGATCGCCGTCTCTGAGGCGCATCACATGCACAACATAATGCGCCTGATCCGGGGGAAGGGGGCAAAGAATGTTGGGCTGGAAGTATGGGACAAAAAGGCGAACCGTCATTTTTTCCCATCTTCTTTTGCATCTTTTTCTAAAAGAGGCGGCGCGCTTCCTTTTTCTTCGAGACGCCCTTCGTCTTTCGTTTTGAAAATTGTAAGAATCAGATGGGACGAATCCGCCGAATGTTCATACCCCAAGCGAAAAGGCAAAGATTTCGGTCGAGCCGCTTTATACGCTTCGGCCAAATCTTTCTGAAAGTTTGTTTTTTGAAAAATTTCCACAGCAGGTTTTTGATAGAAACCAAATAAATGTACGTCGCCATTTTTTTTCAAGATTTGAAAGGGAATTCCCGTATCATCCTGAAGAACAGCGCAGCTTTGTCGCGTGATAAAATTTCGAACGGAAGAAAATTCTTTGGAGTTATGCAAAGCATAAGACGCGCTCTTAAGGAGAGTACAAAAATTTTGTTGTGAGACGAAATCAAAAAGAATGTTGAGCTTTTCTTTGTTTTTGTTATCTAATTCACATCTTATGTAAGTCAGCGTTTTTTCTTTATTATTATTATGTTTAAATATGATCCGAATCGCTTTCAGTTTTGGAAAGGTTGGCCTTGCGCTGCGATCTAATTTTGGCATTTCGGACGAAGCCTCTGCCGTTAAGACGCCCTCCTGAATTTCCGAAATGACTCCCCCCAAGCGCACCATCTGCGCAAGCAAAACAGGCAAAACGCCTAAATTTTTTTTGTTGGATAAATCCTTCGCCATGTATTCCGTTATAAAATAACCTCGTTTGAAAAAGTTTTTCATGCTTTTTTGAAGCAAATCAAAAAGCTCCTTCGTTTTTGCAATGCCCTGCGTATTTTGTATGGTTCCTGTGCTTTCAAGGCCCACAAGAATGTATTCGTCCACGTGAGGAAATAATTCCAGGGCGTAGGTCGCGTCAGGCCCTCCAAAAGGATAGAAAAGCCGCGGCATTGCAGGAAGAAACGGGGCTAAGGGTTCCTTGCGCCACAGTTCCAAAGACGTTAGCATAAGCGTTTTTAAATTTGTCCAACCGTCTTCGGCTGTTTGGCAAAAGGCCTTTTTCGCTTCGTCCTCCCATATTCCGTTTGAAAAGGGCGTCATTCCCGCCAGTTGCTGCGAAAGTTCATTCAAAGTTTCCGCGGAAAAAGCAAGAGTTTTTTGAAAGACAGCGGCGCCTTTGGGAATTTTGATGGGAGGTTTTACAAGCGACGGCGGAGCAGCCGGCTGTTCCAATAATTTTCTTAGAGGCTCCTTCGGCGCTTCTTTAAAGAGGATCTCGTGCGTTTTGGCAAGGGAAGCAACCGTTTCTTGAAACAAAGAAGATTGTGAACTCTCAACAGAAGACGCCTCTTGATTCTCGGCCTGGAGCGCGCCTTTCAGCGGACCAGGCTCAAGAGGAGAAAGCGTTTGATCTTCCTTTTGAGCCGGCGAAGATTCCGTTGGTGCTTCCTTATGTTTGAAAAGAGAGCAGGAAACAAGGAAAACGCAAGGCAAAACTTGCACAAAATTAAGAAAAATTTTCTTAAAAGGTTCCATAAATTATAGTTGATCAAAGCGAAATTCAATGCGCCGATTTTTCGCAATTTTTGTAACGTCTGTTTCCAAGGGACAGTGTTCCGCAAACCCTGCCGCGGCAAGGTTCTTGGGATTAATGCCCTTTTGAATCAAATATTTGATAACGCACGCGGCGCGCGCCAAGGAAAGTTCCCAATTAGAATCAAAACGGTCATTATGAATGGGGACCTTGTCGGTATGGCCATCCACCCGCAACACCCACGTAATATGCTGCGGAATTTTTTGGCTCACTTCCTTTAAAATTTTGGCGAGCGTGTTTAAAACCTCTTGACCTTTCGCGCCAAGCTTGTCCGAGCCTTGCTCAAACAAAACCTCTGCTTGAAAAACAAAACGATCGCCAACAGGGCGGATATCCGAACGCCCCCCCAAAACATCCTGGAGTGCTCCAAAAAACTCTGAGCGATATTTCAAAAGTTCGGGATTTTTGCGAATAGACTCTGGGATTTGAAGCTGCAACACCTTTAACTCTTCGGCTACCTTTTTCAATTCTTCTGTTTTTTTTGTTATTAAGGCAGCAAATTCATTTTTCAAATCTTGCTCATGTGAGGCGGCCTGGGCCTTTTCGGAATTGAGAACCTCCTGGATTTTTTGGTATTGCGCCCTCAGTTCGGTGTTGCTGGCATCCAACGTAACACTGTGCGCTTTAAGGCGAGCTTCTGACGATCTTAAAAGGGCCAAAACTTCTTGAAGATTGCGCAGATCGTGCAACAGGCGCCGCTGCTCCTGCTCGCTTTGCAAAAGTTTTGTTTTCGCGGAACCATAGCGCTCCTGGAGCGCTTTAAGGGACGTATCCGTATCACTAAGAATGGTCGACATATGCATTTGGGAAACAAGCGAGCCAATGATGACAAAAATAATCACCAACAAAAGCGATGCCAAAGCATCCACAAAACTTGGCCAAATATTAAAGCCTTCCCGCGGCTTTGTTCTTCCAAGAATCAACAAAATTGTCTCTTTTCCCAAAATTTCCCCCGTTCAGTATAGCAAAACGCGAACAATGTCAGCGAAAAATCAAGAACTTTTGGAGAAAAAATCAAAGCAAAAGAAACGTTACTTCGCTAACGTTTCTAGCCAATCTTCCATGCCGTAAAGGCGGCCTGAGGCTTGCGAAACGAGCCATTGGGCTGCGCCGAGAGCGCCTTTAGCAAAAACTTGCCGCGAAAAACTTTCGTGCGTCAAAGACACATGCTCGGCATCCCCCAGAAAATGGACGGTGTGCTGGCCGGGGACTTGCCCTCCACGGATCACAGAAAATCCTATGCTTCCTTTTGTGCGCGCGCCCACCGTGCCTGTGCGCGAAAAGCAAGCGCATGGATCGAAATCTTTCCCTTGCGCCTCCGCGATGGCTTTCCCTAAGCTCAGCGCGGTCCCTGACGGAGCGTCAGCCTTTCCGCGGTGGTGCGTTTCGGAAATTTCAATATCAAACTCATCGCCTAAAATTTTTGCCAAAAGGCAAACTTCTCTTTTGAGAAGAGCTACAAGAGGGTTCATATTGGGTGCATAAAAAAAGGGGATCTTCTTTGCCAAAGCTTTAAAGGCGGCAAGTCCTTCTTCGGGCAGATTCGTGACGCCGCAGACGCAGGGTTTGGAAGAGTGCTCCAAAAAAGGAAGAAGGGCATGTATTGAGGAAGGGGTTGAAAAATCAATCACAACGTCACAATACGCAAGGGCTTCGGGGAGGGAGCTCGAAAAAAGAAGGGGCGGCGTTTGATCCGCAAAAACAGGCGCACCCAAAAGGGGCGACGTTTCAGATTCAAGGGCTGACGCCAAAACAAAGGCCTCATTTTGCGCAATTTCGGTTATGAGAGCCCGTCCCATTCGGCCCCCCGCACCAACCAGGGCAATTTTTAAGGCCATAAAACGCTCCCGTTATAGGCGTAAAGCAAGAACTCGCCGTTAGGTTTTAGCAGTTCTCAGCAGAAAGAACCAGAGGATGAGCCATAAGAGCTCATTCCTTCGGGTTCATTCCAAGGTTTCTCGCTTAGCCGCACTCCAGGGCTCGATTCTCAAAAGTCACATTCAGACGGTATCTCCTGCGCAGAAAGGGCTCGCCCCCTCTTTTCTTGTGCAAGCAACAACAAAACGAAACGCCGACGCGTGAGCGTTTTTGAGGCCTGCAAATTCAACGTTATAAGGTTCCATCCCAATTGTCATTTCTAAGTTCAACGACTAATGCAAAGGCGGTCAAGTAATTTAACAGAGTCGACAGAGGTTGCGGCAATTCGGTGTCAGCCGGATCGAGCGGACCAGGTTTAAGACTGTCGATCGCAGTCAAGACAAGTTTCGCTATATTTTCGACGGCCGAAGCGACGTCTTCGGTTGCAGTTCGCTTCTTGGATGCGATCAAAGTCGTTTGCCAACCTCTGACGAGTTTGGGGACCAGACCAACATGTTCTCGCGTAGATAACAATTTTCCTCCCCTTTCTACCAATATGTCTTTTCGACCGTTGTAGGTGCACGCTACACAATCTTGGTGGCCCACGGCCGCTATGACCCTCCTCGTAGCCGCTATGTCATCTACGAACCCTTGCTCCGTGGTGAACGTTGACCCATTAGCGTCGATAGCATACGTATAGGTCCGATACGTTGATCCCATACAAGGTGTACCAACAAGTACAGCAGCGCACGCAGCGACTTTTAAAAAAGTTTTCATAATAACTCCAAAACAAAAAAACAACAACACTCTTAAAGGTAACGCGACTTATTGACTTTTTGCAAGCTTTTTAATTGCAGGCCGATTGTTTTTCTAAAGAGGTCCCTTTTCGCCGTTTCCTCAATGAAACAACTTTTTGAAAAAGTCTACGATTCCTTTTATCACGCCATAGCGGTCCAGATCATTCCAAACCGACCACATCATAAGCGCCGCCACAAGGCCTACCCCGCCCAGAGAGACAATATTAACAAAAACACTTGAAAGCGGCCGGCGAATTACAATCTCAATAAAATTTAAAAGAATATTCCCACCATCAAGAACCGGGATCGGGAACAAATTAATAAACCCGAGGCTAAAAGAGATCATGGCCATATAAAGGAGAAAATCCACGCCGCCAGAAGAAAAACTTTTTTGCGCGCCGTCGCCGATCATCAAAAAGCTGCCGAGTTTTGCGCCGTCTTTTTGCCCTGAAATCGTGCGGCCCAGGCCCACAAGGAGCCCGCGCGCCGCTTCGTAACAATACGTGGCGCCGTAGCCTAAGGCCTTAAGAACGGACACTTTTTCATAAATTCTGTTTCCGTTGAGGGTGACGCCCAACAAAGATAAAGGCGTTTTCTGCCCATCAGCCTTCGTTTCGTAGAGAGCGACTGCACTTTGGAGAGATTTCCCTCCGCGCTTGTAATGCAAGGTGGCATCTTGGCCGCTATAGCTTTTCAGCGCCTTTTTCATTTCAGAAACTTTTGTAACGGCGATGTCATTCACGCCCGAAATAATGTCTCCCTTTTTAAGGCCCGCCTTAGACGCGAGAGAATGAGCCAGGACCTCTTGCACTCTAGGGACCATGTCGGGAATTCCTTTGAAGCGTCCGATCCCCGCAAAAAGAAGAAGCGTCAACAGAATATTAAAAAGGGGGCCACCAAACGCGACCATCATGCGCTGAAAGGGCGTTTTCCCTGTCAAGGTTCGCGCTATGGCGTCGTCGTCCAAGCCGTCCAGTTTGGCGCGCGTGCTGCTTGCGTCGGCGTCTCCCAGCATCATCACGTACCCCCCCAAAGGAAAGGCGCTGAGTCGCCACTGCGTGCCTTTTTTGTCGGTCCAGCCAAAAAGTTTGGGGCCAAAACCAATGGAAAAGGTCTTGACTTGAACGTTATAATGGCGGGCGATAAGAAAATGGCCGAGCTCGTGAATGAAAACAATGGTGGTTAGGACAATAAAAAAAGGAAGCGCTGAAACGATGCCCTGCAAGCGAAAACTCATCTTTGGTAGAATTTTTAATAACAAACCTCATTTTCATCGTAGCATTCCCCTTCTCCAAAGTCTTAGGTATTTTTTGTTTTAAAAACGGAAGGGGAAGGACACGTAAGAAGCCAGTTAGATGCCCCAGCTTCGTAGCGAAGTCGGGGCTTAATTATTCTAGGCTTCTCTGTTACCTAGAAAACGAATTTTTGTTATTTGGGCTCATTGATAACGAATTCATCCCCTTCCCAATGTCCGTAAGGCAGGACCTCTCCTTCTTTACTTATAAAGTAGCCCTGGGTCCGTCTTCCGTTTACCCAGGTTCCTACAAACTTGTCCCCAGTTGGTGCCGTCTCGACGCCTTTCCCTTCCATTTTGCCCGCTTTAAATTCTCCGTCGTATACGTTTCCGTTGGTTCTCGTATATATCCCGTGGCCTTCTGCCACACCATCCAACCAGTACCCGTCGTGTTTGTCTCCTTGAGGTGATGTACTAATCCCCTTCCCATTCATTAGCCCGCCTTTGAATTGTCCTTTGTACATACCCAGTGGATATGTCATAATCCCTTCTCCCTCCATTAAATCGTTCACAAACTCTCCCTCTTATTGGTTTCCTTCAGGCGTTGTCAGAGTACCTTTCCCGTGCTTCCGGCTTTTGGACCACTGTCCTTTATAGACACTTCCGCAAACGGTGCACTCTACTTCCCCTGCACCAAAGTCATTCAAGAAGTCCCCCACATACTTTTTTCCGTCAGGCGTCGTAACGGTCCCTTTTCCTTCCCTTTTGCTATCTTTCCAGCCTCCTTCGTATCTAACTCCCGTCTGCGAATTCGCATACACCTTGTCCATTTGCCTTTCCCTCTTCAAGTTCTCCCCTGTACGTGTCCCCGTTCGCAAACTTCAACACGCCGTTCTGTCGTTGTGCAGAATCGTTCGGACCTCGTGAACTTTCCCCTTCAAATGTTAACACTCCACTCAGCAGTGTAGATGCAAGCATTAAATTCTTCATTCTCATATTCATATAAAACTCCATAAAAAACATACACCAAGCGATCCATTTTTCAAGAAACGTAATCGCCTCAATATGTTTCAGAGTGCCATGATTTTAGCATTCAGTCAATATATTTTTCGGAAGCATTTTTGAGTTAGGAATTGGATAAATTAACTAAAAGTTGTTTTTGCAGCAAGAGTTCAAACACACGCAAGGAAAAATTTTGGAGTCTGTCTTTAACAACCTTCTTTTCCCTCCTCTTTTTTGCTAGAAAAACTCAGGCCCTTTCAAAATTTTTCCACTCCCTTTTGTGAAAATAGGCTCTGTTTCCCTTTCTTCCCCCGTCCTTCTTGCGCCTATGGCGGGGATTACGGATTTTCCTTTTCGTAAAACGGTAAAAAATTTTGGAGCGGGGTTAGTCGTTTCGGAAATGGTCGCGAGTCGCACCGTTCTTGAGGCGATAAAACACGAAAAAATTCGTCAGCGCTTACATTTTTTTGAAGCGCAAAGGGAGGCGGGCCCTGTATCTGTTCAACTTGTGGGCTACGATCCCAGTATTATGGCCGAAGCTGCGCGTTTTAATGAACAGCTTGGAGTTGATCTTTTGGATATCAATATGGGATGCCCTGTCAAAAAAGTGGTGAATACCGAAGCGGGCGCCGCACTTATGAAAGACGAAACATTGGCTGCCAACATTATTCGTGCCGTTGTTGACGCGGTTCGCATCCCTGTGACCGTTAAAATGCGGCTGGGGTGGGATCAGAATACGCAAAACGCGGCGTCTTTGGCCAAAATCGCGGAAAACGAAGGAGCGGCCGCCGTGACGGTTCATGGACGGACGCGCTCACAATTTTATGAGGGTCGCGCCGATTGGGAGGCGATTGGCGACGTCAAAAAGGCCGTTTCTCTTCCTGTCATTGGCAATGGCGATGTTGTAACGGAAACGGATGCACAAAATTTACTCAAAATAAGCGGTTGTGACGCTGTGATGGTCGGGCGAGGCGCTTGGGGAAAACCCTGGATTTTGCACCATATGGGGAAATTTTTGGCTGGGGGAACGGTCCCACCGCCCCCCACAGGGGAGGAGCTCTACCAGGTTGTTTTAGCGCATATGGCATTAATTTTGGACTATTACGGCGCCTACAGAGGCGTTCGCATCGCACGAAAACATCTAAGCTGGTACAGCAAAGGACGTACGGGCTCGGCTCCGTTTCGCGCTGCCGTCAACGCGTGCGACTCGGAAGGCGAACTTTTAAAACTGGTGGAGCACTTTAAGGAGGTGGAGGCGGCAGATTAATGCAAAAATACTCCGCTAGGCCGTTATAGGAACCTTATGAACAACGACTATACGTTCAATCCTTTCAAGACAGAATCCTAAAAAAGGAGAAGCTGAAAAACGCTTCGCCCCATCACTTTAAAAAACTACCTTTGTGATCGAAATAAGGTTACCCTGGTTGAATTTGAGGTCGATACCTGTCTAGTCCCAAATTCTTGTTGTATAATTCTTGAGCAAACTCCGTCGACTCTTTCCCCATCTTTTTAGCAACAAATTCTACGGGGGTAAACCCTTTTATCGCCTTCAATCTTTTCCCCAAG
>BNTO01000021.1 GCA_025996655.1 Alphaproteobacteria bacterium | reverse complement strand
GAAGTTCAAGATCATTGCTGGAATCGTCCATAGGAAAAACGGATTCTGCTGAGGGAAAAAAAGGAAAAGGGGGAGACTGTACCCTTTTTATAGAGATGACGAATCAAGGGCTTTTACAGGAGGTCTACTAAAAATTATCCGGCGCTCAATATATTTATTGTATGTTTCAAGTATTAAAATTTAATTAAAAAGAAAAAATACTTCAGGATGGATAATGGCGTTCAGGATGAGCGACTTTTAGGGGAGAAATTGGCGCTGCAATTGCCGTTAAGGTTTGTTTTTTTGATAGAAACAACCGCAACGTACGGATTTCTCTTTTGGACATCTTCACGTTTTGTTAACCCTTTTTTAACCTTTGTATCTTTACAGTTAAAAAAAGGACTTTAAGGGCCAGCAAAGTGTACAAATTTTCCCATTTGTGCCTTTGGGCAACGTTGAGCCTCGCCCTCACAGGTTGCCAACATTTTGCGAAAAATCTTTTGGGTCCCGACCTCAGCGAAAAAGATTTTGCGACGCTGACAACGCCGGCCGCGCCCCTAACGCACAGGGACTCTGCTGCACCCCTGACCGCCCAAAGCCCCATTCCTGCAGCGTTCAGGCGGCCTATCTCCATTAATTTTTCAGAAGCCGTTCCGCTGGATATTATTTTGGAGCGCGTCGCCAACCTTATGGATATCAATATTCAGATTGATCAATCCTTAAAAAGCGCCCCTATAACGCTTCGTTTTTCCGAGGTGAACAAGCCGTTTATTGATATTTTGGAAAACATCTGCAGCTTAACGAAACTGCGCTATCGCTTAGCCAACGGGACACTTTTCCTTGAAAAAGACAAGCCTTTTCGCCGCAGTTACAATGTCCAGTTTCTCAATTTAACGCGTTCCAGTGAAAATCGCATTTCTTCAGCCACGGACATTTTTGCCAATTCCGTTTTAGGAGGAGACGCGGGAGCATCCGCGCTTGGCGCCGGCGAAAACGGCTCCAACACGTCCGTTCGCATGAACAGCGAAAATAATTTTTGGAAAGAGGTCGAAGTTAATCTGCAAACGTTGTTGCAAAATGATGAAGCCGAAGAGATGTCGTCCAAAAATACTTTTGCGATTCACAAACAAGCCGGCATTATTTCTGTTTTTGGCACGTCCGAGCAACATCACTGTGTGAAGGAATATTTGGATCTTTTGAGGCAATCAGTGAGCAGCCAAATTTTAATTGAAGCGAAAGTGATTGAGGTCCATCTGAACGAAAATTTCAAAAGCGGCATTGATTGGAACTTCCTAAGAAATCCGCCCCTCTCACAAGCGCAGGGGAGCACGGGAACGGCGACACCACCCGCGACGGGAGGGACTACGGCAAGCGCCACGACCACAACAGCACCTGCGGCCGGAGCGGCCACCACAGGAGGAGGAACCACAGCTACACCTGTGGCGGGAGCGGCGGTTGGAGCCGTTGCAACGACACTTGCGACTGCAGCAAACGCTACTTCGGCGGGAGATCAAGACGCCCATTTTTATGGAGGACGGAATTTGATGGGCCATTTTGGCGAAGGTGCCAACACCCTCGCTTCCTCTATTCCTAAAGGATTTTTTCAATACACGGCAGAGTTTGGAGTGTTAGGATTATCCGGCATCATTCAAGCTCTTCAACACTTTGGCGCAACAAAAACGCTTTCAAGTCCGCGGCTTACCGTTATGAACAACCAAAGTGCGATTCTTAAAGTTGCCAAAAATCAAGTCTATTTTAAATTGAATTATAATACGCATTATTCTAACAAGGCCGATCGCGAAGATATTTCGGTCGGCAGTGATATCCAAACCGTTCCTGTAGGCTTGGTGATGTCGGTACAGCCGGCTATTGATCCTGCTACGAAAAGTGTCATTTTATTTTTGCGCCCTACCCTTTCACGTGAAGTGGGCCACGTCGTAGACCCGTCCATAGCCGTGGCCCTTAAAAAAGCAGACAAAACTCAAGCCAAAGACTTCCCCGAATCAAGAATTCCTATTATTGAAGTCAAAGAAATTGATTCGGTTTTGCGTCTTAAAGATAACGAAGTTGCCATTTTGGGTGGGTTGATGGAGACGAGCTCCAGAAATAATCGCTATAAGCACCCTGTGCTAGGGGAGATTCCTTTTGTGAAAGAGGCGTTTTCGAGCGCCAACAAGGACGATTCGGTAACAGAAGTGGTCATTCTTATTCGCGTCAAAATTTTGGAATTTGTGCCTCCCGACTCGGCCGACGCGCGACTGGTTCATTTGTACACAAACGACCCGCGCCCCCTTTTGTAATGCTTTTCTAAAAAAGTTGGAAAAAGGATTCTTTGTTGGCTTTTAGGAAAGAAATCGCTATAAATAGGAATGGGGGAGGGTGCGTGTAGATTAAGGACTAAAAGTTTTAGTTGAAAAGAGGATAGAGTTTGACCAGTCGGAAAATTAAAGTTGCGGAAAAAGAGAGCGTACGTTGCCCAAGGCCTGAATTGCTTCAAGTTGTTGAAGTTGTTGCGCGCGAAAAAGGGATTGAGCCCGAAGAGGCTTTTGCCGCCCTAGAAAGCGCCATTCAGCGTGCTGCCAAAACGAAATATGGGCTGGAGCATAATATCCGCGTCCTTGTAGACCGCGGCACTGGGGAAATTACCCTTCAGCGGGTTATTACCGTTGTTGAGGAAGTGGAAAACTCTATGAGTGAGATTTCTTTGACGGACGCCAAAGTCTGGCAGCCCGACGCCGAAATTGGTTTTGAATTCACGGAAGTCCTTCCGCCTTTTGATTTTGGTCGTGCTGCCGCGCAAGGGGCCCGCCAAATTATCACGCAAAAAATTCGAGAAGCCGAGCGGGAGCATCAGTATTCCGAGTTTATTGGGCGCCGAGGCGAAATCGTCAGCGGCATTGTGAAACAAGCGGAACGCCACCAGGTGATTGTCGATGTAGGGCGCACCGAAGGCATTTTGCGCTATGAGGATAATATTCCTCGGCAAATTTTTCATATTGGCGATCGCGTTAAGGCGCTTCTTGTGGATATTCGGCCGGAGTCGGCAGGGCCTATGTTGATTTTGTCAAGAACGCATAACGATTTTTTAGCGAAACTTTTCGAGCAGGATATCACCGAAATTTACGACGGACTTATCAAAATTATGGCCGTTGCGCGCGATCCCGGAAGCCGCGCCAAAATGGCCGTTTATGCGCCGGATAATCGCGTGGATCCGGTCGGCGCTTGTGTGGGCATGCGTGGCAGCCGCGTTCAAGCCGTCACCGCCGAGCTTCAGGGCGAAAAAATTGATATTATTCCTTGGTCAGCCGATCCGGCGACGTATGTGATGAATGCGCTGTCTTTGCCCGAAGTGAAGCGCGTCGTTATTGATGAGGAAGAAGAAAAAATCGACGTTGTTGTGGAAGAAGAATTCCTCAGCCAAGCCATTGGGCGCCGCGCTCAAAATATCCGTCTGGCGTCTCATTTAACGGGATGGAAAATTTCTATTATCCCTGAAGCCGAAGACACGGCGCGCCGCACGAAAGAAAGCGCGGCCTGGATTTCTTCTTTAAGGGAATATTTGGGGCTTGACGATATGGTAGCGCGGCTTTTTGTAGCCGAAGGGTTTCATACGGTCGCAGACATTGCGGAATCTTCGGTGGCGGACTTTGTTTCTTTGGAGGGAATCGACGAAGAAACCGCCAAAGATATTCACCAACGGGCCGTCGCTTTTGTTGAAAGTCAAGAAAAAAAGTTTTTCGAAAAGTGCGAAAGCTTGAACATACAGGATGATTTATTGACGCTGTCGAATTTGGACATTACAGCTTTCAATAAAATTATTGATGCGGGGATTCGGACGCGCGACGACGTGGCGGATCTTTCAACAGATGAACTTCTTGACATTCTCACCGAAGATCTTTTGCCACGTCATCAAGCGGACGCCGTCATTATGGAAGCGCGGGAAAGTTGGTTCCAAAATGAAGAGCCTCCCGCGGAAGAGGCTGTCGTCTCATAAAACACAAAAAAGGATAAACACAAGCAACTATGGCCGATAGCCTCCAGGAAGTTGAGAAAAATTTAGACCCTAGGGGCGCGCGTCCTGGGTTTGGCAGCCGCCGTAGCACCAATATAACAACGGTAACGGTGGAAGTTCGTCGCAAGAAACTTTCGCTTCTCGACAAAAGAAAAGCGCTTGGAGGCGGCGAAAGGCACAATGCGCAGCAAAAAGAGAAAAAAATACAAGATACGCTAGGGCTCACGTCGGACGAAGTCGATGCGCGCTTGAAAGCCCTACGGGGCGCAGCACAAAGAACGCAAGAGGAAAAAGAGGCGCAAGAGAAGGCGGCCCTCTTAGAGGCGGCTTCCCGCGCGCAAGAAGAGACGGGAGAGATTAAAAAAACAGAAGAGGTAGCCAAAGCCGCGCCCGCTCAGGAGCTCGCCACTCCTCCCAAAGAAACGCTAGAAGGGACGGCTAAAAAAGAAAAGCCGCGCAAATTAAAAGCAGAGCCCCCCAAAGAAGGGCCCATCGTTCCTGTCATTCTGCGCGCAGCAAGCTACGGCCCCAGCCCGCAACAAATAGAAAGGGAAAAGGAAAAAGAACGCGAGAAACTCAAGAAAAAAGAACAAGAAAAGAGTGAGCAAGAACAAAAATCCGGTCTAGCGCGCCACGGCCTCGAAAGGAAAAAGGAAGATCTCGACGTCCCTTTGCTGGATGGGTTTAAAGGGCGTGACACGAAAGCTGCACCAACGGGGCGTTTTGGGCGGCCGCGGAAAACGTCCGAAGATTCGGATGATGGTTCGCGCTCCTTTTTGAGAAAGGCCGCAGGCCCTCTTTCGCGAAAACTTTCGAGGACCGCCTTGTCGCGTGTGCTAGCCGACGAAGACGAAATGCGTGCGCGCTCGGTGGCATCTTATCGCCGTGCCCAAAAAAGGCGTCTTAGCGCGGGCCAGCAAAAGGAAACGCAACACGTCATTCGCGATGTCCTTATTCCGGATTTTATTACGGTTGGCGAATTATCCAATCGCATGGCCGTTAGCAGCGCGATCGTCATCAAATCTCTCATGAAATTAGGAACGTTAACCACGATTAATCAACAAATTGACGGGGATACCGCCGAGCTTCTTTGCGTCGAATTTGGCCACAAGCCTAAGCGCGTCTCGCGTTCGGACTTTGAAATAGGCATTCGCCGTGACGAAGATCGCAGCGAAGATTTGCAGCCGCGCCCACCTGTTATTACGGTCATGGGCCACGTGGACCACGGAAAAACGTCGCTTCTCGATGCCCTGCGCCGAACGGATGTCCTTTCGACCGAACACGGCGGCATTACGCAACACATTGGCGCGTACCAAATTGTAACGTCCTTCTCCGACGAAAAAATCACCTTTCTCGACACGCCGGGGCATTCGGCCTTTAGTGAGATGCGAGCGCGCGGGGCCAATGTGACGGATATTGTTGTTTTGGTAGTCGCCGCGGATGATAGCGTGAATGCGCAAACGATTGAGGCGATTTCTCACGCCAAAGATGCCAATGCCCCCCTTGTTGTCGCTGTCAATAAAATTGACAAGCCGGCGGCCAATCCGCAAAATATTCGGAATGAATTGTTAAGCCATGATGTTGTCGTTGAAGATTTTGGGGGCAGTGTTATCGCGGTCGATATTTCGGCAAAAACGGGAAAAAATCTTGACAAACTTGTCGAAGCCATTTTGCTTCAAGCGGAAATGATGGAATTACGCGCCAATCCCGACGGGCCTGCGGAAGGGACGATTATTGAGTCTTCCTTAGAAAAAGGGCGCGGCATTGTGGCTACCGTCCTCATCCAGCGAGGAACGCTGCGGCCTGGGGATATTTTTGTGGCGGGCACAGAGTTTGGTCGCGTCAAGACGATGAATGATTCTTATAAGAAGAAAGTGGCGCAAGCCGGCCCTTCGTTCCCGGTAGAAGTATTGGGATTCAATGGCATCCCGCGGGCGGGCGACCGTTTTAGTGTTGTGGCGACGGAAGCGAAGGCGCGCGAAGTTGCCGAGAATCGCCGTCAGATTCGCCGAGAACAAAGGGATACGCAAGGGAATAATCATTCTGCAGAAAGTTTGCTAAACAAAATTGCGGCCAGCGACATGAAAGAATTGGCTATTGTGCTCAAGGCCGACACGCAAGGATCTTTGGAAGCGATTACCTCCAGTATTTCAAAGCTTGTGGTCAATGACGTTGTTTCTAACGTTATTTATGGCGCCGTTGGGGATATTAACGAAACGGATGTTATGCTGGCGAAAACGTCCCACGCCTGCGTAATGGGCTTTAATATTAAGGCCACGCCTCAAGCACGTGTTCTGTCGGAGCAGGAAGGCGTTCCCGTGGGCCATTACAATATTATTTACGAAATGTTTGATCGCATTGAATCGATGATGAAAGGGCTTCTGGCGCCAAAGTTTGAGGAGCATTCTCTTGGCAAAGCCGAGTTGCGCGTCGTTTTTTCGAAAGGGAAATTTATCAAAATCGCAGGTTGTTATGTTTTGTCCGGTCTCATTCGTCGCTCCAACGCGCAAATTCGCGTTCACCGCGGGACGGATATTCTTTTTACAGGAAAAATGGAATCCATGAAACACGAGCAAGACGACATCAAAGAAGCAAAAGAAGGGCATGAGTGCGGCATTATTTTGGAGGGCTTCAACAATCTTGAAAAAGGGGATATTCTCGAATGTTTTGAGATTGTCGAAGTTGCGCCAGTATAAAACTCGCTCTATAATTTATTTCGTTCTCCGAAAGGAATATCCGTTACGCGCACATGTCTGCTTCTTTAGCACGTTTTTTCAATCTTTTTCGGATTTCTCCTGAGTTTTACCCCAAAACCTACACCGTTCTAAAGTCGGGATATTCTGTCAAAACATTTTTGAAAGACTTGCAGGCCGCGATTTCCGTCACGGTTGTTTCCCTTCCTTTCTCTATGGCGCTTGCGATCGCGTCAGGCTGCACGCCGGACCGCGGGCTTTATACGTCCATTGTGGCGGGAGGGCTTGTGTCTTTGCTGGGGGGCTCGCGCCACCAAATCGCTGGACCAACAGCCGCCTTTGTTGTTGTTGTTTTGAATATTGTTCAAAAATTTGGGTATGAAGGCTTGGTTGTCGCGACGCTTATGGCCAGCGTTTTTATGATCTTTTCCGGAGCGATGCGCCTGGGGTCTATTATTAAATATCTTCCCTTTCCTATCACCGCAGGGTTTACAACGGGGATAGGCGTTGTCTTGCTTGTATCGCAAATCAAAGACTTGCTCGGCCTGCACATCGACAAGGTCCCCGGCGATATCATTGAAAAGTTAAAATGTTTTTACGAAAATATCGCAACGATAGATGCCCCCACCGTGGCTCTCAGTCTGTTGATGATTTCTTTGATTTACGGCCTCAAACAATGGCGCCCCAAGTGGCCCGTTTTTTTGATGGCGTTTTTGTTCAGCACCCTTGTCACGCAAATTTTTAGCGTTCCTGTGGAAACGATTTTTAGCAAATTTGGCGAGATTTCGCGTTCGCTGCCGCACCCTGCTTGGCCTCATTTTTCGTGGGACCTTTTTATAAAACTTATGCCGTCGGCTTTTACGATTGCTTTTTTGGCGGGGATTGAATCGCTTATGTCTTGCGTCATTGCGGACAGTTTGGCGGGGACCAAACATCGCTCCAACTGTGAACTTGTTGCGCAAGGGATTGGCAATGCGGCGTCGGCCCTGTTTGGGGGGCTGCCTGCCACAGGGGCCTTGGCGCGTACAGCAACAAACGTGCGCTCCGGAGCAAAAACGCCACTCTCTGGCATTTTGCACGCCGTTTTCATTTTTCTCACTATGCTCTTTTTTGCGCCTTACGCGCGTTATATTCCGCTGCCTTGCCTGGCTTCTATTCTTGTTTTCATTGCCCTTGGCATGATTGATAAGGAAACCATCAAATATATGGTTCGCTCCACAAAAAGTGACGCGACGGTTTTTCTTGTTACCCTTTTTCTGACAATTTTTGTGGATATACCCTTCGCTATTGAAGTCGGTGCTATGCTGGCGATGTTATTTTTTACAAGTCGCATGATCGAATTGACCGAACACAAAATAGCAACCTGGGAAAAACATTCCAAAGAAAAGCCCGCTGCGCCATCGACCGCGCCAAACGAAGCGACCGACTCGCATTCGGACAAGCAACCCTATGAGCATGACCTGCTTTATTTGCCGAACGAAATTGAAATGATTCATATTGACGGTCCTTTTTTCTTCGGCGTGGCATCGCACGTTCAGGACATTTTGGACAAACTTTCCGAATCGCCGCGTGTCATTATTTTGGACATGGAAGAGGTTCCTTTTATTGATGCTAGTGGAGTTTTGGTCCTGAAAAACTTTGTAACTCGCGCCAAAGCTCGAAAAATTCGTGTGGTTATGACGTGCGTCCCCAAAAATGTCAAAAAAACACTGCTCCAAATGAGCCGCGATGCGGGCGAAACCTACGGAGAATTTATTGATGATAGACAAAAGGCCATCCACTACGCGTACTTTTTGCGTGAGGAAAAACGCGTGGGGTAAGGCATTGGGGGCGGTTTTGGGAAAGAAAAAAGGAGAAATAACAGCGCAAAAAAATCTTGAAAGAGCGTTTATGCTCGCGTTACAATAGCTTGTGAAGATTTTTGCCTCAATATTTATGCGCTGATTTTTTTCCTTTTTTCTTGTCCTTCGTCTCTTCTTTCAGCCCGCGGATTTTTTTCCCTCTGACATTCAAAGGAATACATCTTAGGAATTGATACCGAATAATAGGGACAAAACAACTTTGCGCGTACGACACTGACGCGTATGAAGAAAGGAGATACATTAGCGCTAACAACGCGGATGAAGCTGTTTTGCCCGCACGGAATGAGTACCAACGCCGGAGGTATCTCTCAGCCGAAGCGAAAGCGATAGGTCGTGGTGGCATTAGCCTTGTCTGTCGGGTGTTAGGTGTATCCAGGCAAACGTTAACGGACGGATGCAAAGAGCTTGCTGACCCGAATAGGCCCTTGATGAAACAAGGCAGGAGTCGCAGATCCGGTGGTGGGCGTAAGTCCGCAGAAAACAAGCAGCCTGGGATATTGGATGCGTTGGAAAATCGGGGGCGTGCGCCTACGAAGGGCGACCCAGAACGCACGTTGTTAGGAACGAACAAAGCCTTCGCAATCTTGAATCAGAGCTGGTGAGCCAAGGCTATAGTGTTAGAACCTGTCTTCACAAAAGGAAAATTCTCCAGAAACGCTGAAGTTTTGAGATGATTTTTGGATAACTCAAGGGCTTTAGACGGCTTGCATAAATTTTAGAAATTGCCCTAAATCGACTGCATCTGTATCCCTTTTACGAAGGCTTGCGAACTTGTG
>BNTO01000020.1 GCA_025996655.1 Alphaproteobacteria bacterium | reverse complement strand
GGCTGTGTTGTGCTTTTAAAGGCGTCTATGTACTGGTGCCATTTGTCTAAAACGTCCGCAAAAAATTCGCAGCCCGAAAGTTTTTCTTGATCCGATCCGACGATCCGACGCGGCGGGACGGAAGCCGCGAACGCTGGAAGGTTTCGAACGCCTAATTCCTGAACGATTTTTGCAAAAAGAGAAAGAGCATGCGTTAGATGTTCATTAATGGTTTTCAAATCTGCTGTAAGCGGAACACGCAAACAAGGTTCGTCGCTTGAGCTATAAACATTTTGCAAGTTGCTCACCAAAAGGGCGACGCCTTCCGCAAGAGTCCTCATATGTTCCTGGAGTTCTTGGAACAAAATTTGGACGACCTCTCGGCGTGAGGGATGAAGTGCAATCTGCTCAAGATCACTCAAAGACTGTAGAAGTTGCGCGTTATAAACGAAAGAATCATAAATTTTTAGAACTTCGTCCG
Source organism: Alphaproteobacteria bacterium (assembly GCA_025996655.1). GTDB lineage: Bacteria > Pseudomonadota > Alphaproteobacteria > BNTO01 > BNTO01 > BNTO01. Next base: position 8,867 of record BNTO01000020.1, on the reverse strand, counting down.
CGTAATAAGCGCAACAGCCCGGCTTTGATAAAACATCTTTTATTTCTTCTCCCGCTGCCTTAATTTTTTCGGAGATGTCGTCTATAGCGTAACGTTCCCACGAAAATTTCGAACAGCTCCGACACCCGTCCTTGGGGTCTTCACTTCCGCCTTCTCTGAAACATTCCTGCATTTTTTTAAGAATACAGCCGAGGCCTTCGTCGGCTTCTCTTGCGCTAAAAACTTGAGAGAATCCTTCAACAACGGCAAAAATTCTCTCATCCTTGGCTCGAATCGGAGGCGTCCTTCGAAGAATCTTTGCCCACGTGACGAACGTGTTCCCTAGAGTTTCATACGTTTGGACAAGGTCAAAAATATGAGAGGGAAGAGTCTCACAAGGATTTTCCTCTCCCAGAACGATAGGAGCCGCAACGGTGCTCACAAGATCAGGGAATAATGTCCCCAGCGTTTCAAGGTCTTTTTGAAGCCCCTTATTAAATTGACGTAAAGGCTCCGCCAAAGTGAAAAAACGACAGGGCGCGGCGGGCTGTGTTGCGCCCAATATTTCGTTGATTTTACTAAAAATATTTTTTAATTGCTCGCATTCCGTTGTTGCGTTCTCTGATAAAAGTTCGAAGAGGGCAAGTTTGGTTTCAGGCAAAGGTTCACGAAGAGTGGACTCCTCATAAACATCTGAAACCGCGGTGAGATTCGAAATAAGATTTTGTAAATAATAGTTTGTTGTCTGAAATTCTGCAGAAACGCCTCGGCAACAGGCGCGCGCAAAAATTTCAACCGTTTGTGAAAAGGCTGTCGCTAACTCTTCGGCGGCAGCGCCTATCTGTTTTGGCGCAAGCGCCTTGGGTTGATGAGAGCAAGCCCCCGAAGCATTTTCTCCCAAAAACTTAAGATATGTTTCCATATCCTTAAAAGCTTGTTGGATTGTTTCCAAATATTCATAAAGCGTCGTCGAAAAGAAGAAACTCCTTTTTCCCTCGAGAACGGTGTTAAAATTTCCTATTCCGAGGGAAAGATCCGATAAGGATGTCGCAAGCGTAGAATACGTTTCTGTGAGGAGATCGCAGTAGGAACTTCCCGGAAGATGTGGACACACAAAGGCTGGAGGCGGAGGCGGCATCTCGCCCATAAGAAGGTTTAAAAGACTGCGAACATCGATTGTAATGTTTCGGAATTGGTCCTTTATTTCAGAGAAAAAGGGAATAAAATGCTGATTAAGGCACGGGTTTTCGGTCCCCCCCCCAAAAGCATGAAGGGCTGCGATATCTTTCATTTTTTCGATATTGTTTTTCATGGAATGGGGCGACGTCGCGAACGCGTCTGCAAGCATTTTAAAGTAGAAAAGGACATTACTCTCTTCACCCATAGGAAGGGAAGAGGCCGGCAAGCCTCCCGTTAGGGCGTTAAAATATTCGGTTAAAAGGCCAATACTCTGATTGATGGCAGCGACGTGTTCATAGGAATGGTGGCAACAGAGAGGCGTTTTTAACTGTTCGCTTAAAGCGGCTATTTTTGTGTAGAGATTTTCTCTATCTTCCGTTTCCTCTATTAAATCCGCAATATCGTTAAGATAATTTTTTTCTAACGCGTGACACGTGGAACAAAGATCGTCTACAGAAGGAAGTGTTCGTAACTTAGCCGTGGCTGGGTTAAAAGACGCGAGTAAGGTAGTCAGCGCGTCTTGTAAAGAGGTATCAAGGGCGTAGTCGGACTCTTCCGCTTTTTTAGAAATTTTTACAATAATCGCGCCAAAATCAGAAATAAATTCAGCAATATTGTCGCGCATCGTCGCACAAGAAGAGCAGTTATTTTTATACGAAAAAGGATAGAGATCCTCGAGAGAAGGGTGTTTAGGAGCCGGGATCATAGAGAGAAGGGTTTTTACTAAACTATTCTCCGCAGGAGCCGCATAAAGGGCTTCCTTAAGAACATCCAAAAGATTCCACCAACGATTCGCATGACAAGAAATATCGGTTGCTTGTCTTGGCTCTATTTCTTCAGAAGCGATTGTTTGAAAAATAGCCGTTATCTTGTTTAAAATGTCAATCCAATCTTGATGAGCCTCCCACGTGTACGCCTCAGGTGTATCGGCAGCGATGAGAAAGAGCTCCTTCACGAGAAAAAGAGCGTTGTGAAGAGCTTCCATTTTTTTACAGGTTTCTTCGCAGCAGTTGGAAAAAGACAAAAACGGAAACGTCGATAAAGCTTCGATAAAATTCGGAAGTTTTTCTCGGCCCAAAACAGATTTATGTTCGCAGAAAAGATCTTCTGGAAAGCCTAGTTCGCTTAATCTTAAATCCAATTTTCCATTTTCATTGGTTAAGTCTTGCACCCCAAAAGATATCAACTTAAACTGTTCTTCTAGACTCTCTAGGGCATGTTTAGCGTCTTCATCTCCTAGGCCGCTGTATTCAGCCGAAAAGTTTGTCCAAACGGCGTCAAGTCTTGACGAAATATTGCGAATGCTAAGAGAAATCCTTCCGATTAAAGTAGGAACGGCGCTTAAAGGTTCATCTAAATTAGGGGCCGCGGCGGGAAGGACAGTGTCTGTTCCTGTCCTAGCCGAATAAATGTTTTTGCTTTGGTTTAAAATTTCTTCGACTTGTAAGGCAATGGTGTTGAGAGACTGGCGTGTTGTCGTCGTGACGATACATTTTTCCCCTCCAAAATCTTGGGTACGCATAGAAACGGTAGCCTCTTTCATACTTTTTAAACTTTCGACAATGGCGATAAGGGCTGTTTTCGTTGCTTCCGTAGAGGCTTCGGTGCGCTCCTCAAAAGCGGCCGTGTTAAACTCCCCCATGCCATCGGCAATAAGAGAAAGAAATGTCTCGATGCGCGCTAAGCTATCAATAGATTCAGAAAGGCATGATTGATGAAGAAGATTTCCGGCCAAATCTGCAAATTTTTCTTGAAAAGAGTCAAAAATGTCCTTCATCCCCGAATCGATAGCAGCTCCGTCAGGATGGGCCGCAAAAGAAGACGATGTGCTAAAAGTTTGAGCTAAAGAGGCAAGCTTTTCTGAAAAAGCGCTGAGAGCGGGTTGAAGCTTTATAATTTCATGACTCACTTCGGCATTGTTTAAATTTATAATAACGTCAAAAAGGTTATGAATCGTTTCTATTATTCCTGGAGTGGGCTTCGGATGAAGAGGCGGAAGTGCCGGCATTCCGGCGAGACTTTGTAAAATACTTTGGAGGATACCGGGAAGGTCACTAAAATGTTTTTCTACCGGCTCGATAATAAGGGGAATAAGGGTTTCTTGCGTTTTTCCTTCGACTAATATTTGATAATAACAATTGAGAAGGGAGGCCAAGTTTTTGAAAGGCAAGACAAAACCGTCCCAAGCCGCTTGAAACCCCTCTTTTCCTAAAGTATCTTCTGTTCCATTCGTCAAGACATTTTCTAAATCAGCGCTTGTATTGATAAGACTTTCCAAGATGTTTCGAATGGAAAGGTCCTGATCTCCTTCCGTCATAAAAAAACCATCCGTACCGAGAAATTTCTTTAAGCGCTCAAGATCCGGACTGTTGAAGGCGCTTGCCTCTTCGTGTTTTTCTAAAAATTTTTTTATTTTTTCTAAAAAATCTTCTAAAAAATCAAGGCTGTGGGAGGCCGAAAAATCTAAAGTGTAGGCGCCCTGGGTAAAAGTTTTTTCCGCTTCCGTTTCTCCGCTTGCAAAACTCGCACCAAGGCCCCAAAAATTGCAGAACACAAGGGCGAGTCCAACCCTTCGAAGAAGTTTGGAACGTCGCCAAAAAACACGTTCAAAAAAGAAGAAACGCCGCAATTTTTTGGAATAAAAACATAGAGGCCTACTTTTAGATTAAATTTTATAAATTAAAAATAAGTAAAATATATAAATAATATTCTTATATTTAAGAATTTATTTTCTTTTTTCTTGAAAAATAGCAAAACAGTAACGAGAAGAAGAACGAATAAGGCAGCCTGCCGCGGTTGTCCCCACAAAAGAAGGCGCTATCATTTTTTCATAAACGCGTTTGAGAAGAGATTGAGAAATGGGCCTGAAATCACGCGTTATTTCTTGAAAAAGGAGGAGGAGAACCGTTTGGGCCACATAGGGCATCAAAAAACAAAACTCTTCTTTTTTAAAACAAAACTGATTGTTTTTTTGAAAAAGGGATTGACGTAAAAAATTTTGGGCGGCTTCGGTACATTGCGCATCAATATCTTGCAGATTTTGTAAAGAGCGAACAATAGATTGTTCGGTAAGGCCAAGCGGCAAAAATTGCGGAAGGAGCTTGCGCCAGCGGGTGCGTTCGAATTGGGGGGCAAAGTTGCTGGGATCGGTGATGAAATCTTGTTGAAACCGTTGCAACGTTTGTGTGAGGCGCTCGGGAGAAAGTGCTAAAAAGGGGCGACCTAGAGTTACGCCGTAGGATACGGTAAAGGGGCGCATCGCGCTGAGGCCGCGCAAACCCGAGCCGCGCGACAGACGCATAAAAAACGTTTCCATTTGGTCGCGGGCATGGTGCGCCGTTAACAAAATTTCTATAGCATTTTTTTTGCAAAAATCCGTCAAAAGCTGGTAGCGGGCTTCACGGGCCTTTTCTTCTAAGCGGGACGCAAGGACAGGATGCACCCAGGTTAGCGTTTGATGGTCTACGCCACGCGCGGTAAGGTCCGTATGAACCTGCTGCGCTTCGGCGGCGGGGTTTTCGCGCAATTGATGATCAACTGTAAGGGCTACATATTTTTTGAGTGGGAAGGTTGATTTCTCTTTAAATTCCTGAAGCAAAAGCGCCAACGCCAAGCTATCCGCCCCACCTGAAACCGCTACCGCCATTGATTCTCTGAGGAAAGGCTGAATAAGGGCGGAAAATTCGTCAAAAAGTACCATATTCTCGATTAATTAAAAACATGGGATTTTTTACAAGGTTTTGGGCTCTTCAAAAAGAAGGCTGCGCCCCACCCACCCTTGGAAGGATAGCAGAAAAGTCTTTAATAAGCGTAAGCAAAATATAAAGACTTTGTTCATTATTTTGTGATATTTTGCAGGGGTGGGTGGGGAGTAGCCTCCTTTTTGAAGAGCCCAAAACCTTGTAAAAAATCCCATGTTTTTAATTAATGGGGGATATCCCTTACAAAACTTTGGGCTAAAAAATACAAAATACCTCATCTTCCCTCATTCTCAGGCTCCCCTCGCCCTTCGTCGCATTTGACCACTTTTAAAAGAGTAATTTGGTTCCGCTGCCGCTTTAAAACAGTAAAACGGAAGCCATACAACATAAAAATTTGGCCGACACTGGGAATCATACGAACCGTATTGATTAGCAATCCTGCAATCGTCGAAGCAATATCGTCCGGAAGTTCCCAGTCAAACTCACGGTTTAAATCGCGAATGGTCACGCTGCCATCAATAACAATAGAGTGGTCTTGCTGAACGCGCACGCCGCTTACGGTGATATCGTGCTCATCATCAATTTCGCCAACGATTTCCTCCAAAAGGTCTTCCAACGTAACAATCCCAAGCCACGCGCCATATTCATCCACAACGAGCGCAAAATGTTCCTTTCTCTGGCGGAACATCTGCAATTGCTCTAGCAAATCCGTGCTATCCGGAATAAACCAAGGATTTTGGGCAATATCGCGGATGTCGACGTTTTTGTTGAGATCCCGAGACGGCGAGCGCACCTCGCGAAGCAAGCGCTTCACATTAACAACGCCCACAATATTGTCAAAAGTTCCTTGCCATAAAGGAATTCTCGAAAAAGGGGAATCAAGCAATTGGTCCACAAGAGATTCCAAAGAATCGTCCGCGTTCATCATGGTCACATTCTTGCGATGAACCATAATTTCTGAAACTTGGACGGACCGCAAGTCCAGAATACTCTTGAGCATCGCACGTTCCTGTAGGGAATCGTCATCAAAGCCCTTGTGCAAATCAATGACGCCGCGTAGTTCTTCTAGGGTGGCCTCATCGGATTGAACAACATTTTTCTTTCCTAAAAGCGCAAAGATCGTTCGCGAAAAGAAATTGGCAAATTTTGTAATAGGCCGGCAAAGGAAAAGGACACAGCGCATAACATAGACAGAATGAGCCACAATTTTTTCGGGATTTTGAATGGCCAACATTTTTGGAAAAGCTTCGGCAAAAATGAGAATGAAAAAGGTCATAAAAACGGAGGCGTAAACAACGCCTCTATCTCCAAAAAATTGCAAAGCTATTCCTGTGGCTAAGGATGTTGCAACCGCATTTAAAGCCGTATTACATGCCAAAACAGCATTAATAACCGAGCCAATATCGTGCCGCAGGCGTTCGGCCCACGTGAAGCGTTTGTCGCCTTTTTTGGCGAAATGGTGAATTTTCGCCTTTGAAGCCATACTGAAAGAGGTTTCAAAAGCGGAGAAACAAGCTGAAGCGCCTAATAACAAAAAAACGCAGAGAATGGTAACAAGCATAAAAGTCCGCTATCTCTCGACAGGAGGCTTGGCTCGATGGGGCAGAGGCGAATCCTCTTTGGTAAGAACGTTGTGCGAGACTTGAATAACATCAACCGAAGGGCGATTGCGCAGAAGGACATCCTCCTCTTGTGATGGTTCTTCTTTGAGGGGGGATCGATCCTCTAGGAAAATAGCCGACTTGTGGCCGAACATTTTTGAAAATTGTTCCTTATTAAACTGCGGGAAAATCTCGCGCAAATTGTTACAGCTCAAGAACGATCGAAATTCTTTAAGAGTCTTTGGGGATGGAGACTTTACCTTTTTAGGCTCCTCCTTATCCGAATATCTTGTCTTACGAAAAAGAGTCCAGAGCTCGAGAAGAGTCGCCTCCTCAACAGGAGCCACGGTAGGGCGCACAACGTCAGAAACGGTCCCTTTCCTTTTATTTTTCTTTCCTTTCAAAAGGTTACTGTTCTTATTTTTCTCTTTCTTCTTGGCGTCTTGAGACGCATCCCAAATTTCTTCGTAACACGTTTCGGCGGGCTCGTTAAAATCCGCCGCCGTAGCGCCACTTTTTAAAACAAAAAAGGCCCCCCAACACAACAAAAATGCCGATACGTTTTTCAAGACAAGACCCCCCTTTCGCTATTTCCCTTTTGCACATTCAGCGATCATTTTCAAAACCCTGTGCCCTTCACTTGCTCCCGTCGCAATGTCTTCCAGAATATCGGGCAAAGCCTTATCGCCCCACGATGATACCATTTTGATAAGGTAAGGGCTAGGGCTTTGCGGATCAACCTCCAGAAGGAAATCCGCAAGAGCCGTAATGGCTTCGTAGGCGTCCTTTTTGTTGTTGATTGTTACGCCATCAGGCTGCGCCTCAGAATTTTCTAAGTCTTTCGTTTCTGTAGGAGCGGTAGAAGAGTTTTGTTTCTCTTCCGAAGCAGCCTCTGGAATAAAACTTTCGTCTAAGGTAGAGGCAGCCTCCGGTTGAGGCGGAGGCGCTGCAACCGTGCGGCCTTCTAAAGAAAAATCGCAAATTTTTTCAATCTCCGTCATTTGTTCAAAAAATTTCGTAAACGGGGGCTCTTGTCCTTGACATTTTTCATGCAGCAACGCTTCAAAAGTTTTGGCTTTTTCTTTAATGTCTCGAAGGCAATTTAAAACTTTTTCTAATGCGTTGAGAGGCGCTTGCCGCGCCAAAGTCCGGCAGCGTTTGAGCGTCATCACTTTCTCATTTTCCATCTGCGCCAAACGCTCACTTTCCCCGCCGGAGCGCCGCGAAAGAAGATCGAGATTCACCGCCTCGCGCCACGCCGCTAACGTCAGCGTATTTTGAATAATGCCTGAGGGGAGCGTAATAGGAAAAAACAGAGAAACCGAAAGAATTTTCTCCAAAAGCCAATCCAAAATGCGCAGGCGATGTTCTAAATCCTCCGAAACATCCTTTCGTTGCGGGTAGCAAATGTCCCAACATTGCGTGCAAAAAGCGTTCATAAAATCGAAAGAACGCACCAGTCCTTCCCAATTTTCTAAATGACACAGCGCCTCACACAACCAGCTTGCGATTTGTAAATCTTTAGTTTCGTTTTCGAGAGCTTGGATACAGAGCGCAAAAACTTCCGGCCAATTCGCTTTTTTGAGCTCGCGCTCCCAAACACCTCTTGACAAAGAGGAGTCCTCTTCTGACCGGGCATCGCGAATTTGGTCATAAAGGGGCTCATACTTAAGAGAACGCCCGGCCCCGTCCACTAAAGGGGCGGCCCATTTTTCAAGGTCCATTTTTTCTTTTTTCTTCCCCCCCCGCCCTTTTTTACTCTGGCATGTTGAAAAAAAAAGAAATAGCCTCGTTCAAGAAAGCCTTGGGAAGAGGATTAGTGAGGGGGCCTCTCCGAGCAGGATCTATTTTCGCGCCGCTACGGCCACTTCTGCTCGTTTTGCAAGATTTTTTTTCAAAGAAAGCGCCTCGCCCGACAACTTCCGACACGGCGTCCCTTTGAGAAAGGCATCAATCCCACCATTTTTTTCAATCGTTCGGATTCCACTTGTTGAAACACGCAATTGCACGCACCGCCCCAAAATATCGCTCATAAAAGAAACTTTCTGCATATTGGGCAAAAAACGCCGCCGCGTTTTATTATGCGCGTGGCTTACATAATTCCCAGACAACACACCTTTTCCCACAATTTCACAACGCTTTGCCATATGGCTCTCTTTAAACTCAACGTTAAATTTCATTGTAGATGTTTTTAGACAAAAAATCAATAAGGAGTGTCAGTTCTGCTTACCACCCGACATTTGTGAAAGAAGGTTAAATTCTTTGAGAAAACAAAATTATAAGAGGCTAACACCAACCTTTGTATGTTAAGGTGCGCGTATGGACATAAAACCTTGCAAATTGAGCAAAAAAGGACAGCTAAAATTAATGGAGTTTTTTGTTGCAGGAACGACAGCTAGAACAGCGG
>BNTO01000019.1 GCA_025996655.1 Alphaproteobacteria bacterium | reverse complement strand
ATTAAAGGGAAGAGTCCGGGCTGTTTCAAAGTATTTTAAAACGTTAGAAGAGGCTGTGAAGGTAAGTTGTTACAATATATCGGAGGAGATCGCAAAGATGCAATATTTTCAGGCCGCTTAGCTATATATGACTTAACGAAAAACGTACGTTGGGGGATGGATAGAATGACTCAAGGGATGGATTGGGGCTCCATACATGGCCTAATGGGGATAAATATGAAGAAAAGGCAAAAGGGACGGATATGGTGTGGAGACAAATAAGTTGGGAGAGATAATCTATGCGGGGCAATAATGATAAATTAGCAGATAAAAAGTGAAGAATTGTATACAAGGTGACAAGAAACGTGTTCGCTTTTTTAGGCGTTTCTTGAAAATTTTGAAGATGCGCGTCTGATTGAATAAAGACAAAAATACCGCACTCACTTTAAGGATAACTCAAAACTGTTTGTGGTTTGGCTTTTTTGCTCCTTTCTGAATTCCTAAGCGCGCATCATGATGACTGAAGCCTGCGACCGCGTTGTGGCTTGATGCGCCTCAAGGGCTCGGCGGTAGCTAAAGAAAAGTTCGGGGTGTTCGTAGGTGTCTATATTTAAATCGCTCAAACAAGCAAGTCCAAGCTTTTTTCCTTGTTTTTTTACAATGCCCGGGAGATCTCCAAACCAAAGGCCTTCTTTTTTGACGAAACAATCGTGATCATCAGGGAAATTGTCACAAAAATCATCCGCAACAGAATAAAATTCTTGGTGAATGCAGGGGCCCAACGCGCCCTGGATATCCGCCGCGTGAGCGCCTAGTGTTTGCATGGTTTCTACCGTTTTTGTCAAAAGATTTTGCTGGAGTCCTTTCCACCCACAATGCGCCGCGCCAATAACCTTGGCTACGGGGTCGTAAAGAAGGACGGGAACGCAATCGGCGGTGTAAATTCCAAGCAAAACATGGGGGCAGTTTGTCACAAGCGCATCGCAGGGGCCTTCCCAAGGAGGGGAAGGGACAACGCGCACACGATCAGTATGCGCCTGCTCGGTAAAAAAAATGCATTCTGCCCCCTTGGCGTAGGCAGCGACACGTTGGCGATGAAGCATAACGCCTTCGTCTGAATCGCCTCGAGCAAAGGCGACGTTGGCTAATTCTGCTTGTCCCAATTCTTGGGCTGCCCCCTTTGTCCCCTGCGCAGAAAATTTTTTTTTGAAAAAGCCGTGAAAAAGCCCCTCTTTTTCAAATTTTTCCCAAAGAGGAACGGAAAAATAATCTTCTTGTGGTTGATGTGTTTTTTTATAATGTTTCATTCTTTAAAATTAAAGACGCATGTTTAAAGAGGCCGCCCGCAATCCCAAGCAAAAATCCCGCGATTGTAAGGAAAAGGACGGGAAGTGCTAGGACAAGATCGCGGAATAAAAGTGGCCCTAAAACGAGGCCAGCTATTCCTCCGAGCGTACTAAAGGCAATAACAAAAGCGGCATAATATAAACCAATGGCTTCGTTCGTATGCGGCCCTCTTTTTCAAAGGTGACAGAGAAATTATAGCAAAAAAGTGCGCCTGAAAGGATAAAGAAAAAAAGCCCAGGAGCGCTGCCGATTCATTTCTTTAGTTTGTTTGAGGATCAGGCGTTGACAAAGGCGAGCAAAGGCGCTCTGATTCATTCTGAATTGGGGCAGGGCAGAGATTGACAAAAAGCTTGCAAAAAGCTGCTTGTCGTATTAGATTCAATATAGTGAGTTTCTTTTTTACTAGGAAGTTTTTATGAAAAAATTTTACAAACTTGTTTTGTGCGGGACAGCGTTGTTGTTGGGGGCAGCTCACGGAGAATCGAGCCGTGAGGCGAATGCGCCGACCCAGCTAACTGAAGCCAGAAGCGCACAACATGAATTAGCACAAAGATAACGCGAGGCTATTAATACTTTTAAGGACCTTCCAGACAGTTTTTTTCAACCTTTCCGCGACCGGGCGACGGAAGCTGAGCCGGAATCCGATGAGAACGAAGAGTGTGACGCACCCGACGAAGAAACCGAGACAGGCTACCAGGAAAATAAGGGAGACGTCCTGCGAAAGATTTTCTGGGAAGCTCAGAAAAACTGTTACGACACGCTATGCACGAAAGGGGACCATCTATGGAAGATCTTGAAGCAAAAGGTAGACCATTACTATTATTATACAGAAGAATGGGCCGACGAAGCACTTCCGGCGGGTATAAGGGAAGCGGACAATCCCTACTTTAAAGGTTATTTAGGTTTGATGAACGCTATAGCGGACGCCTGCGACCATAACGACGGCACCTACATCCTCAACTACACGTACCCAGATTATTGAAAGACATTTAGTAATGAGAGCAGAGCCGTCGCGAGCGGTGGGGTAAAGGGACGTTGCGAGTCCGAAAGATGCGCTGGACGGCCTCTCCTTGATCCCACTGAGTTTCAGCCGTCTGCTTTTTCTGAGCGCCGCTGATCTCCTCGCTATCGCAGACCAAAGTTCCCTCTGGACCTGCCTCTGCGTAAGCGCCCGGGACCAAACACAGGCTTATTTTTTTCTTCGACCTTTTTTGCTACAATAAAGCGTTACAGGAAATTTTGAATCCCTTGTGCAAACACATCTTTACACGCACGATTTGCCCGAAGATATCGATTGGGGGGGCTCGGTCGCCATCGACACAGAAACTATGGGGCTGCAGCACCACCGCGATCGCCTTTGTCTTGTTCAGTTAAGCGCGGGAGACGGGCATTGTCATCTGGTCCATTTCCCTGAGCCTTGTTTCGGCCAATCGCCGCATCTTTGTAAGCTTTTAGCGAATGATCATCTTGAAAAAGTTTTTCATTATGGGCGGTTTGATCTTGCCGTTTTGGCGAAAAGTTTTGGTATTGTGCCTCACAATGTTTACTGCACGAAAATCGCCTCAAGGTTGACGCGAACCTATACAGATCGCCATTCTTTAAAAAGTTTATGCGCCGATCTGCTAGGGATTGATGTAGACAAAAGAGAGCAAACGTCGGACTGGGGCGGGGAGGTTCTCTCGCCCGAGCAATTGCGCTACGCGGGTACCGACGTCCTTTATTTACATGCTATCAAAGAAAAGTTGGATGCGTTGCTTGTGCGCGAAAATCGCTTGGCACTGGCCCAGGCCTGTTTTCGCTTTCTTCCGCACCGTGCAGAGCTGGATTTGTTGGCAGGAGAAGGATTTGATATTTTTGCGCACAAATGAGCGCCGCTCCCCAAAAAAAGAGCGCAAAAAGAAATCTTGAGAAAAGGGTTTTATTTCGACGGTCCTTGTGTCTTGAATTCCGGTAATGATAGAATTTAAGCGTGAGCTTAAGGCGGAAAAAAATTAGGCAAAATTATGGACGATGAAAAGAAAAAAACAAACAAGGTAGGAAACGTGAAAGGAGGCGAGCTCGCGTCGCCTCAAGAGGTGACAGCCGAAAAGGCACAAATCCCAGAAGCGGCGTTCGAGAAACAGCCCCTTCCAAAAGGTGCACGGGGAGGAACCACGCGTTCTGAGAAGTTTTTACTTAAAAAAGAGGACGCCCTTGTTGTTGCTAAGAAAATAGGAGAGAGTACGAAAAAACTGACAAGCAAAGTCAATTCTCTTTTGAAAGATCGTATCCCAATGCATGGCGACGGGCCAACGCCGCCCGGCGGCAACAGGTGGGCGAAAATTCTTCTTATTCTCGTCGTGGCAGGCTTGTCTCTTTGGGCGCTTGTCCGTATTTCTCACCCTATTCTTGTTAAGTTGGCGCAGTACATTTTGCGCGAAGAAAAAACCGACGCCGACACCTATTATAGCCGCGAAATCACGGTTGAAGCCGAGAAAACCGTTAGCGAGACCATGCCTAAACATATTAATACCGTGGGGGAGTTGAAAGCGAATGCGTCGGTCATGATACACTCGGAACTTAACGGTTGCATTAAGGAAGTAGCTTTTGTTGAAGGTGCTTCTGTTGGAAAAGGGGACTTGCTTATAAAATTTGAGGACGAGCAGTTTCAAGCCGACCTTCGCCTGGCTCAGGCGCAATATCAGGCTGCCAAAACAGAATTTGAACGCTTTGAAAAAATGAAAGCTTCGGGTGCGGGCAGCCAAAAAGATTACGACAAGGCCCAGGCCGAAATGAACATGTCCAAAGCCAAAGTTGAAGGGGCCGAGGTCCAAATCCGCAAAACGGAAATTCGGGCACCTTTTGATGGCACCATTGGTTTAATTGATGTGGGCGTTGGATCTTTTGTCCAACCCAACCAAGAACTTGTGATGTTGGTGGATCAGACTCCCATTAAAGTCAAGTTTGGCATTCCAGGGAAATTTGTGAATGATGTGGGCGTAGGGCAATCGGTGGAGCTAAAAGTAGAATCATCTAAAAAACGAGTTTTCCGCGGCATTGTTGAGGCGGTAGATTCTCATGTTGATACCACCACTAATTGTGTGTCTGTGCGGGCGTCCGTTCCTAATGAAGATGGCGTTTTGAAGGCCGGTTTGTTTGTTGCTGTTTCGTTGGTTGTTGGCGAGCAAGGCGATGTTATTACAGTGGATGAGGCCGCTATCGAGCGTATGGGCGAACAGGAGTTCGTTTGGATTGTCGACCGCGGCAAAGCGCGACGCGTAGGGATTTTGACGGGGGTTCACGAAAAGGGACGCGTTGAAGTGATAGCGGGGCTTAAGGCGGGGCAGGTTGTTGTGGTTTCGGGGCAGCTGCGTTTGTCCGAGGGCCGCTGGGTGAAAGTCACGAATATGAGCGAGAGCGAACCTAAGAAAACGGCCGAAACGACTGAGGCGCCTGAAAAAGAGTCAAAAAAAGAGGCTGCTCCAGAGGATTCCCAAAAGGAAGATGCCCAACCTCCACGAAATGCCTCGCCTACGTAATGTTCCTTTTCTTTTTGAAAAACCGAAAAAAATAAAGGATTGATTTTATGAAGTTGTCTGAGATCTGTATTGAACGCCCCGTGTTTGCGTGGGTGATGACGTCTATTGTCCTTTTGGTGGGACTTGTCTTAGGTGGGCGGTTGCCCCTTCAGCAGTACCCAAAAATTGAACGCCCAGCCGTTTCCATTGAAACAACCATGCAAGGCGCTGCGCCTGAAATTGTGGAAGCGCAGATTACCAAAAAATTAGAAGAAGCATTTGCTGGCATTGAAGGGATTGACCATATCCAGTCTAACAGCAACACAAACAGCAGCCACATTACTATCGTTTTTCGTCAAGACCGTAACATTGATGAAGCGGTGAATGATATTCGCGACCGCATCAGCAAAGAGCGCGACAACCTCCCTAAAGACGCAAAAGAACCTATTGTTAGCAAATATAATTCGGATGAAGGGGCCATTATAGGGATTTCTTTTTGGAGCGACAAAATGGAGCGCAATGAGCTCTATGATTTCGTATCCCAGGATCTTCAAAAGGACTTCGAATCCGTTCCGGGAGTAGGAAAAGTGTCCGTTTTTGGAGACGGTTTGTTTGTGATGAACCTTTATGTCGACCCCAGGAAAATGGCCTCTTACAGCATTACCGTTAATGATGTCACTCACGCCATTATAAGCCAAAACTTGGAACTGCCGGCGGGAACCATTGTGAGTAAGAATCGCGAGTATCTTGTGACCACCGTGGCGAATTTGGAGCGCCCGGAGGAATTTGAAAATATGATTATTCTGGCCAAAAATGGAAAACTGGTGCGGCTCAGCGATATTGGCCGGGCCGAAATCCAGTCGGCTAAGGCGAAAACGCGTTCTTATTTCAATGGCCGCCGGGGTGTGAGCCTTTATATTTCGAAACAATCTAACGTCAACCCTATTAGCGTGGCGCGCGGCGTGAAAAAAGAACTGGAAAATATCAAAAAAACGCGCCTCCCTGATGATGTCAAAGTCTTGATTTCTTACGATGATACGCTTTTTGTGGAACGTTCTTTGACGGAAGTGTACCACACCATTTTTGAAGCGGTTGTTATGGTGACGCTTGTTGTTCTGCTCTTTTTGAAATCTTTTCGTGCGGCCCTTATTCCTCTTGTGACTATTCCCGTTTCCTTGATTGGAACGATGACCTTTATGTCCCTTTTTAAATTTAGTTTGAACACTTTTACGTTGCTGGCCTTTGTTTTGGCGGTGGGATTGGTCGTTGACGACGCTATTGTTGTCCTTGAAAACGTGCATCGCTATATGGAAAAAGGCTATTCGCGCCTCAAGGCCTCGTTGCTGGGAATCCGTGAAGTGAGTTTCGCTGTGATTGCGATGACGTTAACGTTGGCTGCGGTGTATGCGCCGATCGCCTTGGCCACAGGCATCACAGGGAAATTATTATCCGAGTTTTCTGTGACGTTAGCGTGTGCCGTCATTTTGTCGGGATTTGTGGCGTTAACGTTGTCGCCGATGATGTGTTCTCGTGTTCTTGAATTGCCGGAAGAACAAGCCTTCGGGAGTAGTCTTCTCTCGAAACTGCGAAATTTTTCTTTTGTCGATACTTTTATGAGTTCCTTAGCGGTTTCTTATGAGCGCTTTTTGAGGAAAGTTCTTGCGCATAAAGGGTTCGTTCTCCTTTGCGCCTTAGCTTTTGCGGGGTTGGGGTTCGCTGTTTATTTAACGTTGCCTCCCCAACTTTTCCCCAAACAAGATACGGGCGAAATTCGCATTGAAGGGCACTCGCCCCAGTCGGCGACCATTGACTATACCGAACGCTACATTCAAGAGCTCGACGCCCTTTTGGCGGCCATTCCCGAGGTCGAATCACGCGACATCAGCATCACCAATCCTACCTTTAAAAGTGTGATTACGCTCAAAAGCAACCGCAAACGGTCTTCGGATGCGGTTGTTGAAGAGATTCGTGACAAAATTCGCGATATTACGGGGATTGAATTCCAAGGGATTTCGACCGGGAGCGGCGGGACCAGCGGCGCGGACGCCGAAGTCGATTTCGTGGTGCGCGGTAATAAGTCGCATAAAGAATTGCGTGACCTTGCGCGCGCGGTGGGGCTGGAATTTCGTTCTTCGGGCATGACGAAACAAATTTTGTCGGCCATCCAAAATGATACCGAAGACTATACCGTAACGATTCTGCGCGACAAGGCGCTTAGTCTTTTCATTGACCCCAGAACGATTGCGGATTCTATTGACGCGCTTATTCGCGGGCGCAAAGTCAATACGTTTAAAAAGGATAATAAACTGTACGATGTAAAAATCGAAGTGGAGAATGAATCGCGTTCTGCGCCTGAGGACATCTTAAACATTCATGTCCGAAGCGAAGACCGCGAAGGGAAACATAAACTTATTCCGCTTTCGGAGCTTATTTTGTTGACGCCGCGGTCGGGGCCTGTCGAAATTTTCCACTATAATAGGACGCGGGCTGTGAGCGTGCGCGGAACACTGGAAGCGGGGTATGGCGTGACGGACGGCATAAAATATGTGGACAATGTCAAAAAAGGTATTTTGCCCCAGGATGTCACCCTGGAATATGTTGGCAGCACGCACGAGTTCTTGCAGGAAAGCCGCGTGATGGCTACGATTTTTGCTTTGGCGCTCATTTTCATTTATTTGGTAATGGCGGCGCAGTTTGAAAGCTGGCGCGACCCGCTCATTATTTTGTTGAGTGTTCCTTTGGCTATCATTAGCGCTGTTTTGACGTTAGCCCTTATTAAAAACGGAAGCCTCAATATGTATTCCAACATTGGCTTGATCACGCTAATCGGGTTAATTACAAAACACGGAATTTTGATGGTGGATTTCGCCAATAAAATGCAAATGAGTGATAACCTGCCAGCAAGGGAAGCGATTATTCAGGCGGGGCGCGTACGTCTTAGACCTATTATTATGACAACGCTCGCTATGGTTTTAGGAAATCTTCCTTTGGCCTTTGCCTCGGGAGCAGGGGCGGAAACGCGCTGGCAGTTGGGCTGGACGATCGTCGGAGGAATGACGCTGGGCACCCTTTTTACGATGTTTGTTGTCCCTGTTTTTTATTTGCTTTTGTCGAAAGTAAAGACGCCGCTCGTTTTGGAAAATGTGTGAGTGCAAGCAAACGCACTTTTTGCGCCGCGAGACATTGAAGCAGAATTGAAGTAAAGGGGAAACGCGCTTTTTGCGCCGCTTTTTTTGCGATGCAAGAAATTGAAGTGAGCGTGAAGCGCAAAGGGAATAGACCTCCTGTAAAAGTCAGTTCTCACAGTTTTTCAAGTTTTGGGTAGTTTTGGCTGTTTTTTGGAAATTAGAGCTCCACAAAAGCGCGTACACAAACTTTTTGGTACCTCCTTGACAAAACCGATCCTCCTCATTGAAATCGATGATTTTTTTCCTTCTTTTACAGGAGGTCTAAAGTGTCGCTAAAAAGCAACGTTCTGTTTTTTGCTCTTTCAAAAAAATGCTTTTTAAATGTGTTTTTTAATCAAATGTTGGAATACTGAAGGCAGGTGGTATGTTGCGCGCTGGCTTTTTGGGCGCTTTTTTAGAAGGAAAATTTTATGAATAAAAAAATGTTGTTACTAGGAAGTGCGATGTTAAATACCATAGCGGCGGCAGCGCCGCCGAGTGGCTTTTATGTAGGGTTGGAGAGCGGAGTAAAATTCGCGAGAATAAAACTAAAGGACAAGACAGTGCACAGAGGCATCGAAACAAAAGTAAAAACAGAGTCTAACGTGTGGTACGCACACTTCAAGGATATGAATTATATACTTGCAGGGTCCGACCTGCCACCCGCTGTGAGGGAAGCGAACAAAACAGTGAATCTGAAGGTCCGTCCGGTGCAAGACACGGAAGAAGAACACGAAACTTTAAGTACATACAAAATAAAGCCTCATCTGAAATTATTTATGGGCTTCAACTATAGCCTCGGTTCTTTAGTACTAGGCGGAGAACTCCGAATCGGTACTACTTTAGGTACCTATTCCCATGAAGGCCGCGGGGAAATGAACGTGCCTAAAAGTTATGAAATTAAGAATAATGAAATCTGTGTTGATAGCTCAGATACTTATTATAAAGAGCTATGTGGCGTCCAAACAACCGTCAAATTGGGCAGTCCGTTGACGTTTGACGCCGTCGCTAGGATCGGTTGGATTATACCGGGTAGCGGCGGTCGCTTATTGGCATCCGTCAGCGGAGGGGTTGGCTTCGAAAAGATGAAGATTGAGGTGACACAAGATTCAAAAAACGTTTATATAAAAAGTATCCTGCAGTCCGCTCTACGTGATCTTAATTCAAAATATAACGATCTATATCAAAAAATCGAAAATCTATCGGCCGGACTCTTTATGAGTGACGATCTCCACGACCCAAAAGATCAAAAACTGCTCTCGGATTTCCTTTCGGTCTCACATGTGTATCAGGCTTTACAAAATGCATTCGAGTTTGACTCTTTAAGAGATGGGAGCCATATATTTTATGAGGAACATGCAGATAAAAATGATTTCGCAGCAGCCACCCTCTTCGCTAATATCAGAACAGGCGATGATCTGTCGAAGGAGGCGTTAGACCTGATGAAAAATGTCGCACCACCAAAGTCAGACAAAATTTGCTTTAGTTATAACTTAGGAACGCAGTTCGAATATTACTTCGAGTCTGGAATGTTTGTTAGATTGAACTATACTTTTAAAGATATTTTAACGAATAGACTTAAAACAGAAGAAACTTACCCG
>BNTO01000018.1 GCA_025996655.1 Alphaproteobacteria bacterium | reverse complement strand
AATTTCCGAAAGAATCAAGCCCGAATGGGAAATTCTACCTAAAAGATGGGGCGTAGAGAGAACTTTTGGTTGGTTCAACGGATTGAGGCGCTTGGCGAAAGATTTCGAAATAGCCGTTAAATCAGCGGAATATAGAGTGATGACGGCTCATTCCATGGTTCTTCTAAAAAGACTTGATTGTTTGTGAAGACAGGTTCTGAGTTCCGTAAGGTTATTCGCCAAAAGATTGTTCCTAATTATAGAATTCCTCACGAAACGTTCTGTTCCTCGTTTAATGCCTCCGTCAGTATCAGGCAGTCTTGGACGGAAAAATACACAAGAGGATTTTTAGTTTCTAGGAGGTTTTTTCAAAACCCTTCATGAATTCTGATCCTCTGTTGACTTGAATAGATTTAGTCTTAAACGGCGCCTTTGCTACGAACTCTCCTAGAAAGTCGTACTCTTGAAGAGCTTGAAGCGTTTGAATAAACTTGGGCTTAGATGAACTTAGGGGCTGTCTTCATGGATCTGTAAGTCTCTTTAAAAAAACAAGGAATGAACAATGTGCCCCTTCAACAGCCAAGAGAAACACCAACCTAAAAACAAACATGTCAAAAGAAGCCAAGGGAGAATTGAATCCTTTTCTTTTTCTCCGTATAGTGAAGAAAAGGGTAGACTTTTTCAAAAAGGAAGAGCAGGGTAAGCGTGCTCGTGCAAAAGAACGAGGGGGAAGGATGAAACTTAAAAAAAAGGGATGGCTATGCTTATTTTGGGCCCTGGCGTATGGCACGCTTTTCTTTGGAACGGCGCAAGCTGAAGATTTGCCGCATAAAACAGTCGAAGAGCTTTTGCCTGAGCTTCAAACTTTTTTGAGCGAAAAGAAAGAAGCCTGGGACGTCCCCGGCGCCTCCATTTCCATTATTGAAAATGGGAAAATTTACACCTTAAAAAGCGGCGTCCAAAGCATACGCACCAACGCTCCTATTGAAGATCATTCTATTTTTTGCATTATGTCCCTCTCTAAAGCCGCGACCGTCGCTATTTTGCAACAACTCGTCGATGAAGGTCGCCTTTCGCTTGATGACGCCGTTACTCAACATCTCCCGTGGTTTAAATTAAAAACGCCCGAGGCGACGCAAAAAGTCAAAGTCCGCCATCTCATTTCGCATTGCATGGGTCTCCCTTCCTTTTCGGGAGATTCTCTTTGGCATTTAGGTTTTTCCCAAAAGGAAATTATCCAAAAATTGTCTGAAATCCCCCTAAAATATGAAGTAGGCGAACGCTATGGCTATCAAAATATGTTTTTGGGCATAGCGGGGCTCTTAATTGAGAAAATCCTCAATCGCCCCCTCGAAGATATTTATGACGACTATTTTTTCAAAAAATTGGACATGACCTATTCTTCACTAGGCCCCCCTCCCTCAACCTTTTTTCAAAAAATAAAACAGTTTTTCAAGAAAGAAGCGCGGCATAATCCCCCGTTTCTTACAACAGGCCATCAGCGCTGGAAAGATAAAGTGATAGAGATTGTTTCACTCAAGGAGCCTTACATTTTCCCTGGCATGTCGGGCATCAACGCCACGAGCCCCGATTATGCGAAGTTTCTAGCTTGTTTGGTAAATGGGGGCGTTATTGAATTCGGTCCCCATAAAGGAACCCGCTTGTTTTCAGAGCGCGCTTGGAACGAGATGTCCTCGTCTCCGATTCCCATAAAATATGTGAAAGATAACAACACCCAATTTCCATTAATCCGCATGCAAAAAGGAAGTTTTTATTATGGCCAGGGATTGTTTGGGATGAAATATGGAGAGGGAGACCGTGTTATTGATATCCTTTCCCATATGGGCGCCGGAAGTGGCTGGCGTAGTTTTTTCATGATTGTCCCCAAATACAAGCTGGGCATTGTCATATTGAACAACTACGGCTCTATCAACACGAATCTTTTTCCTGAAGTTTTCGCCTATCATTTTATTGATCGCTATTTCGACTTCTCTCCGCACGATTGGCATGACGATATTTTAAAAAAACAATTGCAATTCCGCGAACATTCCAAAACACTCTATCAGGATTGTGTTGTGGGGCCCTCTAGGCCTTGGGAACAAATTGTCGGGAAATATACAAATTCTCTTTACGGCACCGTCGAAATTTTCCAAAACAAAAAACAACTTTTTTTCAAATATCGCAAGAAAGACGTTGAGCTCCAACATGTCGGTGGAGCTGTTTTTTCCTTTCCTTCTCATACCTTAAGTTCTCGTTTTGGTGACGAAGACCTTGGTTCCCTTTCCATCATAGACAAAAAGTTGAATTTCAGCCTTGCGCAAGAAGGAGACGCCTTTGTGAAAGAAGAAAAAAAGTAAGCGAGGCTACTTTTCTTTTCAATATTTTTTTAGAAAATGTCTTGTGATTCAGCCGAGATCTCGCTACTTTTTTTGTGAGACTTTGCACTCGTAGCTCAGTTGGATAGAGCGTTGCCCTCCGAAGGCAAAGGTCGGACGTTCGAATCGTCTCGAGTGCACTCTTTTCTCTTTAAAAAAGGATTCACTTTTCCTTCTGCGTTTGCGATACTTTTATTATGTTGTTCTGTTGATGTAGAAGGCCTTTTAGTAAAAAAAAGGTTTTATTTAACTTAAAAACAAGGCTTGTAGGAGATTTCATGGTATCACTTCAAAAGTTTTTTCTTTTTTGGGCGGCGACGCTTTCTTTTCTTGATGCTCAAACGTTAGGCGATGTCCCCGCTCCTAAGGCGCCTCCCCTAGCGGAGAGCGCCGCTGCGAAGAAAGAGGCAGAGCAAAACGATAAGAAAGAAGATAAAGATAAAAAAGAAGAAAATAAGGACAAGCAAAAAGAAAAAACTTCAGAAACGCAAGAGAAAGACACGGCCTCCGACAATGCGGCCGCTTCGGCCGCCCCTTCAAGCAAATATGCTGCCCCAGCCGCGACGAATTTAATCCCCGGCCTTTTTGATTTCACACCTGTTGTTCGAAAAGTTATTGGCAGCGTTGTGAGTATTTGGGTGACGCAGGCGCGTCCCAATTCAGGCGAAGATGAGTTGAGTCAACTCAGCAAAAAATTTAGTGGGACACCTTTTGAAGATTTTTTTAAGAATTTTTCAGGAAAGGATGGCGCCCCCAAAAAGGTTCATGTGACTGGATCGGCTTTCTTTATTGGAATTGATGCTAAAAATGCTTATTTAGCAACGAATGCGCATATTGTTGAAAATGCCGTAAAGACGAAAATTTTGCTCAACGACAAAAGCGAAATCCCCGCCGTGGTGCACGGGATTGATTCCAGAACGGACTTAGCCGTGGTAAGTATAGAATTGTCCGATCTTTCCAAAGAACAAAGAAAAAATCTCGTCCCACTTTCGTGGGGCGATTCTTCAAAAACGGAAGTGGGGCAATGGGTTATTGCCATTGGGAATCCTTTTAGCCTTGGGAATACTGTTACGCATGGCATTATTTCGGCAAAATCTCGGGACTTGGACTATGTAGGAGGCGCGACCTTAACAGATGATTTTATTCAACACAGCGCGCAAATTAACGTAGGAAATTCGGGCGGATGTTTGCTGGACACCAACGGCAACGTCATTGGTATCAACACCGTTATCGTGACGCCTTCGGGGGGAAACGTTGGGATAGGGTTTGCCATTCCGTCCAATAATGCGAAGAAAGTCATCGATCAGCTTTTGAAAAACAAGAAAGTTCAGCACGGAGCTTTAGGCGTTTCCGTCCAAGATTTCACGAAAGAAATGGCGGAAGGCCTCGGCCGCAAAGACTTTAAGCAGGGCGCCGTCGTAGCCCGGGTTGACCCCAAAGGGCCGGCTGGAAAAGCTGGAGTTTTGGCAGGAGACGTTATTGTAAAGTTTGATGATGTTGAGATTACAGGAAAGGCGAGGTTGTCCCGCGTTGTGGGCGATTCCTCCATTGATACAACCCATAAATTGCTTATTTTACGCGATGGTCGTACGTTGACGCTTTCCGTGACATTAGGCGATTTTGAGAAGGTTAATGCCACAGCGGCTTCGAAAAAGGAAGCGGCGAATAAGCCTATTGAAACCTTAGGAATGACACTTATTAACGCGCCCGATGCAGAAACGCAAGGCCAAGAGGGCCTCCCTCCAGAGAAAGGCGCCTTTATTACAAAAGTGGCGCCCGATAGCCCTGCGGACGAAATCGGGCTGGCGCGCGGGGATATTATTACAGAAGTCAATCAAAAGAAAATTGAAAGTGCAACCGAGTTCCAATCTATTGTCAAAAAAGCTATGGCGGATAAGAAGCGCTTTTTGTTCTTGCGCATCAAGAGAGAAAGCATCGACCGCTTCTTGTCTATAAGGATCGATGAAGAAGATTCCTCCAAGAAAGAAGACGAAAAATCGTCGGATACATCGGATAAAAAAGAAAAAAAGAAAGAAAAAGAGGCCTCAAAGACGAAAGCAGACGAAAAAGATTCGGAGGATGGTGAAAAGAAATCCGAAGAAACTCTCGCTCTTTCTCCCCATAAATCCGACAATACACAAGATTCTTCGGCGAATTCTTCAAACAAAGAAAAAGAAGAGACGCAGCATCCTCAGGAAAGCAAAGAACAAGGTCCGAAAAGGTCAGGCACGTTTTTTAGTGAAATGTGGAATGACATTAAAAAGAAGTTTGCAAGATAAGAGGAAGCTGCAAAGATTCGAAAATATTGCGGGATTAAGGAGACAGACGTTTTGAAACACAATCACGTTATTGTTTTAGGGGCAGGGTCTTGGGGAACGGCGCTGGCACTGGCGCTTCATAGGGCAGGAAGAAAAGTCTATCTCCTCCCCCGGTTCAAAGAAGAAAGGCTTGATCTTATAACATACCGAGAAAATAGGACGTGGCTTCCAAACATTTTTTTGCCCGAAGATATCGAAATAGGCCCATGCTATACGGAACGTCAACCCATTATTCCCCTCTTTAAGAATGCGCTGGCCTCTTTTTGGGTTATCCCAACGCGGCATACGGTAGAGACAGCCGAAAGGTTAAAGGGCGTGATTCCTTCAACGTGCCCTATTGTGATTGGCACCAAAGGTCTTCTCACCACAAAAAATGGGACAGAACCCCTCCTTATTTCCCAAGCCTTACAAAGGGAATTTGATAGCCCACTGTTTTTTCTTTCGGGACCAAATTTAGCGAAAGAAGTTGCGGAAAATCTTTATGCGGCTTCCATTCTCGCCTCCCCCCATTTTGAACAGGCACGGGAACTCGCACTTCACGTTCAATCCTCGAAGTTTCATGTTTCGGCATCAGACGATATCATTGGCGTTCAAATTTCGGGAGCGTTAAAAAATGTCATGGCGATTCTTTGCGGGTTGGTGATCAGTTTAGGGTTCGGGCAGAATGCTCGTGCGATGATTGTTACTCTTGGTATTGAAGAAATTAAAAAAATCTGCCAAAAACTCAAGAGCACCACCGAAGCTTTCTCCAGTCTTAGCGGGATTGGCGATATTGTCCTAACGTGTTTTTGCGAAAAATCCAGGAACACAGCCTTTGGGTTCCGGATTGGTCAAGGCGAGGCGATTAAAGACATTTTAGAAAATGGAAAATATACCGTGGAGGGCTATATCACAGCGCAGGCCGTTTACGTTCTCGCTCATCATTTTCATTTAAAACTGCCTCTTTTTATGGCTATCTACAAAATTCTTTACGAAAAGGCTGACCCGCGCTTGTCTTTGGAAGGCGTTTTTGCCACGGCCTTTGCCGAACAAGACGTTGTTCTTGCGTTGAGGTCCCAGTTTGACGCCCCCATAACCTACAAAAAAAGGAGCATGTCATGACAGATTTCTGACTCAACTCGGATGTTCTTTCCTGCATAAAAGATATTGAAAAATCTTTAAAAATTTTGTGCACAGCGGTTTCTCTTGAAGAAAAAGAAAATCTTTTAAAGGAGCTCGATCGACAAGCGGAAGAAGAAAATCTTTGGGAAGATGCCCAAAACGCTCAGAGCCTCCTAAAAAAACGCGCTTCACTCCAAAATGTTGTGACGCAAGTCCTTGATTACAAGAAAAAATTTCAAGACGTTGTGGCTTTCCTCGAGCTCGCAAAAGAGGATCAAGATCAAGCTTTTTATAACGAATGCGTCGAAAATCTTCAAACGTTAAAAAAGGATGTTGAAAAGGCGCAAATTCTTTCTCTGCTGGCCGGGCCGACGGACATGAACAATTGCTTTTTAGAAATCAATTCTGGCGCGGGCGGAACGGAGGCCCAAGATTGGGTCTCCATGCTAGCGCGTATGTACGCGCGCTGGGCTGAGCACCGTCACTTTTCTCTTGAAATTATGGACGAAACGCCGGGAGAAGAGGCGGGAATGAAATCCATCTCGCTCAAAATTTCGGGGCCTTACGCCTATGGCTGGCTTAAAAAAGAAAATGGTGTCCACCGCCTCGTCCGCATTTCTCCCTTTGACGCCAACGCTCGGCGCCACACCAGTTTTGCGTCGGTTTTCGTGTACCCCGAAACAGACGAAAGTATTGATATTGTGATTGAAGAAAAAGATTTAAAGGTCGACACCTACCGCGCTTCTGGGGCGGGTGGGCAACACATTAACAAAACAGACAGCGCCATCCGCCTGACCCACATTCCAACGGGTGTGATTGTTCAGTGCCAGGTTGACCGCTCGCAGCACCGAAATCGCGCCACAGCGATGGGAATGCTCAAAGCGCGCCTTTATGAGATAGAAATGCGCAAGAAGCAAGTCGAAAAAGATAAGGCAGAAAATGAAAAAATGGATATTGCTTGGGGCAGCCAGATTCGCTCGTATGTGTTGCAGCCTTACCAACTTGTTAAAGATGCGCGAACCAACGTGGAAGTCGGTAATGCGCAAGCCGTTTTGGATGGACACATTGATGAATTCCTAGAGGCCGCCTTGGCGCAAGGTCCGGAAGAATGAGCTCTAAATGTAAAGAGAAAAGAGAAGGCCGCGGGCTAACCCGCGAGCCTACTCTTTTTCTGATGTGCGAATGGACACACCGCAAAACGGCAAAAGAATTATTGGCTGCTCGCCTCGGACTCAGAGGCAACTACGGTCTGCAACGCTGTGGCGTCGGGATAAGTTGTCAACTTTGGCTCGTCCAGGGCTCGTATTGGTTCACTTAGTCGGATGGCAATGTCGTGCACCCTTCGGCCTGCCAGAGCTATCAAGACAGCCACATCCCCGCCTAGTAATTCGAAGGCCTTCATGCAAAGTGCCGCACTTTTGGCGTAGTTGGGCAGACTCGTTATAGCAGCCGATAGATCTTCTCGCGTTGTGTTGAACTTATTGAGGTCCCACCTAAAATCCAAGCCAGCGGGACCGGTAACGGGTAAAGTAAGAAAGCTTAATACCAAAAGGCCGGTGAAACGGTTCTGGTCTTCCAACGCTTCGAGTTCTGCGAGCATACTCGCTTGTGACGGGTAGGTAGCCGGTTGGCTGTTGCGCACCGAATAGAGCGCAAAAGGATAAAATAGTTCACAGCACTGTTTTGGGTGCTTCCGGATTGCCTGTTCCACAATGTTTTTGTATGTGCCAAACAATTTGACAGTCTCAGCGTTGTTGGGTTCATGAGCCAGTAGTGCTGCGTAATATGCGTTCCCCGCATTTTCGAGCAGTCTAACTACCGTGGCAATATCGTCCAGACTCTTTTCGTTATCCCTTGTTCCTCGTACGAGAGCCTTTCCTTTGCAGAACAGGGAAACCGCCGTCCCTACAAAGCTCCACTCTTTCCGCTGGGGATTCCGGTATCCGTCTGGTTGAGACTTAATCATGATCGCAACACTGAGAAGTATGTTGGTAGGGGTAGCGGGTAGAACAGAATCAGATTTTTGTTGCGCAGGGACGTTGCTAACTCTACACTCGCTCTCTACGGAGCACCCTTCGAACAAAAAGGCAGATAACGCTAATAACCAAAATTTTTTCATAAAAACTTCCTCCTTTCCATGCCTCGTTCACGAAACACGCAAAAAAACGGACCTGCTACGTAGTATGCCCACAAAAGAAAAAAGAGTCAATCCCTGCTCCTGCTTAGGAATTGGACACCAGGGCTTGGGGCTTTTTTCTAGAGGCCGGCCCTGGCGCAAGGCCCAGGGGAATGAGCTTCATGTTGTAAGGAGAAAAGGAGGCCGCGGGATAACCCGCGAGCCTACTCTTGTTCTGTCGTGCTAAGTGGAACACCAAAAACGCCCCAACTTAAACGCCCATAAAAGAGAGGCGGTTTGGCTGGGGCTTGCCTCTTGTTCAACGTAACAGGGCAAGACCTTCGATGGTCCTTAGTGTTTGGCCAAGCGGGAGGCTGCTTCGAGTAACTTCAGCCTGTGTTCCGAAGCTGTGACAAATGTTTTGATCGCCTCTTGCGACACACCATTGGATACGAACAAGAAGTTCCATCTTACCCACAAGTCGGCTGACATTAAGTCGGGCTGTTTTTGGCACGAACTGACGATACGGTCAGCCAAGGAGGCCAGGCCTAAGTCTATGAAATAGAGACGTAAGGAGGTCGCATCTTTGTCCAAATCTACCGCTGAGAAGCCGCCCATGAGAGAATATTTTTGTTTTGGATTTGTAACTGCAACCCATCCAGGTGGTTAGCAACCAGCTCGGTGCCTTCTTGAGCGGAGCCTTCAGTTGGGTTAATCCCGTCAAGCGTTTCGATGAGTTTTAAAGTAGCAGCGTCGTATGTGATCACAGAAGCGAGCGCCATACCTCGGAGCACAGGGTCATCGGAATTAAGCGCTTGCACAGCTTTTTCGATCTTCGCAAAGTTGATAGATCCCACAGCGACTTCTTGTTTACCAACCAACAACCCCGCAAATAACCCTAATAACCAAAATTTTTTCATAATAACCTCCAATAATGCGCACGCCTCGCGAACGAAACATGCTAGAACCAACAAATCTTTTTTCATTATGCCCACACAGAAAAAATAGTCAATACCCTTTTAACTCTTTTTCCCAAATTTGTTCCCGCCTAAGAAAAAGAAATTTCCTTCCTCAACTTAAAAAGGGCCGCCAAATTGATGAGTATCATGAACCCTCCGGCTATAGACATCACGAGACGGGCCGAATTTTGATCCACAAAAGAAAAGAGCGTAAACACGGAAAAAGCGTAAAGCATATAAACAATGGGGCCTTTGGACCCCAGAGCCTTGGCGCTTTTGAGCCCCACCGTGAGATACCCCAAAATGGTCGTCCAGCCCGCTAGAAAGAAAAACAAAGCCATCAGCTCGGGAACATGCGAAAAATAAGGGGAAAGAGCGGCGACAACACAGTCAAACCCGTGCGTTTGACCCGAACACCACTGCCCGGTGACAAGAACAAGCAAAACAGTCATCGTACAAATGAAACAATCCGTAAAGAGCGTAAAAATAGACGTGCGCGCTTGAATGTGAGGGTGGGTGATTTGCGTTTCCGATTGAATGACGGAATCATACCCCATGCCAATATCCCCAGAATAAACAGCCTTCGACATGCCTTGTTGGACGGCGATCACAAAAGAGCTCCCTGCAAAACCGCCTACAGCGGCTTGGCCCGTGAAGGCCGTTTTAAAAACCTGCCGAAAAAGGCCGCTTAATTCGGAGGCGTGCTGGGCAATAACGTACAAGCAAACCGAAGTGTACAACAACAAAAAGATGGGCATCAAAAGGCGGCACACTTTCGATAAACGAAGGACGCCGCCTAAAAGAACGTAAAACGTTCCGGCTAAAAGCCCGGCAAGAACAAGGATACGATTCCAATGAAAGGTTTCGACAAAAACATCTTCAACCACTTTAAATTGAAAAACTTCCGCTCCATAAATACATAAAAGCACGCAGAAAAGCGTGGGGACACTTTTCCCGGGAAACACATGTTTTAAATAAAACATCGCCCCACCATCGTAGCTATTGTGTTCGTTAGGCTTGCGGTAGAGAATTCCGAGGTAGCATTCCGCATATTT
>BNTO01000017.1 GCA_025996655.1 Alphaproteobacteria bacterium | reverse complement strand
TGGCGACTTTTGAGGCTGCTATAATCGTTAGAACCTAAACGTTTCAACAAACGGATAATTTGTCGTTCACTAAGCTTAAGCTGCCGCCCAGCCTCAACTTGCGTCAATTTTCTTTCTTTTACTTGGCACAATACATAGAGTCTCTCCATGTCCCTTTCACGAAACACCCATGACATTGTTCCTGCCTCAACAAATCCGTAATTTGACCAAAGTTATAGGATCCTTTTTGGGACCTGAAACATGACATTCCTAAATTGCACAACATGACATTCCTAATTGCGCTGACAGAAAACGTACGTCAAAAATTCAACCTCCATTTCTTTTTTCATTGCGTTTCGAAACAAATCTTGCGTAGAATTTTTTAGAATCCCTAGCGCCTTTCGTTTTGTGGCAACTTTCCTCATCTTCCTTCTTGTTTTTTTTCTGGCAGTGCAGTTATGGAGGAAATTAGGAACGCGTAGCGGCTTTCAACAGGAAGCCCAGGAGCCGGAGGGGCGAGGAGATAACTCCCTGCTATTTGCTCAGAGTAGCGAAGATCCTACTAAAAGTCAAGCTTTCTTACAAAAAGCCCAAAAGTTGCAACCTTATTGGCCGCAAGAGGATGCTTTCGCTTTTCTTAAGCGTTGCGAGGGGATTTTTGAGGAAACCTTAGAGGCCTACGCCAAAAATCGCCACGAAACGCTCAAAAAATATTTATCCGAAAACGTTTATGAATCCTTTGCCGAACGCCTGAAAAAAAGGGCCAAAAAAAAACAAAATCTGTTGATTGATATCAAAAATCTTCAAGCTTCTTTGGAAAATGTTCTTGAAACGCGAGGAGGGGTTGAGGTTGTTGTTCAGTTCAAAAGCGAGCAAATGTTTGCTAGCGTCAATGTTTCGGGAGAATCCTTCGACAACCCGGCGTGCCTTTTTGTTCCTAAGAAGAATACGTGGACCTTTCAAATCTTAAAAGGCCAGGAGGATTTAAAGGTTGTTGAGATGGGGACAGACTTTTCCTAAGAAAACATTTCGCCTCAGGCCTTTTCTTATGGCGTTATGCGGATCAGTTTTCAAACAGGTTAGTTATACATCCGAACTTAGCAACCAGAAAAAATTGTTAAGAAGCTCGAATTTTACAAAGCCTTTCCTTGCAAAATAAGCGCAAATTTTTCAGGAAATAGACTTTCGCCGCCAATCAGCAACCCACCGACAGCGCCTAAAGCAAGAATGTCTTGATAATTTTGGATCGTCACGGACCCTCCATAAAAAGGCGCTACGCCAAATTCGCCCTCAAGAAAACTATGAACGTCTTGGATCATAGGAAGCGTCGGCGTTTGACCAGTTCCTATCGCCCAGAGGGGCTCATACGCCAGGGTAATCGCCTTTTCTTTCAAAAAAGGCAAGGCAAAGTGCAGTTGCGCGCGCAAAAAAGATTTTGTTTCCTTTTTGTCGAAACATTCGTGCGACTCCCCGACGCACAAAATAGGCAGCAACCCTTGGGCCAAAGCCGCCTGAATTTTTTCCGAAAACGTTGTTTCGTTTTCTTGGTGGTAAAGGCGGCGCTCGCTGTGGCCAATGAGAACGTGCGTTGCCCCAGAATCGGCAAGGAGCGCCCCGCTCACATCTCCCGTAAACGCGCCTTTCTCACACGCGGCAATATCCTGGGCCCCTACAAAAAGGGAGGCAGGAAGCGTTTTGCGGGCATAAGCGAGGAGGGTGAAGGGCGGGCATACAAGGCCTGTATAGGGGAGCTCAGCGGCTGGTGTGATTTGGGCGGCCAAAGCATCAACCAACGCATGACTACCGTTCATTTTCCAATTGCCAATAATAACTTTTTTCACGCTTCCCCCCCCTTTTTTTTGCTATTGACTTTATTTTTGAAACACTTTACGGGTGCCCAGAGATGGAATTGAACCAACGACACAAGGATTTTCAGTCCTTTGCTCTACCAACTGAGCTATCTGGGCGCACAAAAAGCATACGTTTTTCTAGCCTAATCCGGGCAAAACGTCAAGACGGAAAAGACCTCGGCGTTTTCTTATAACGAGGCAAAGGCTTGGGACCTGGCCTCCTTGGCTCCGCCGCGGGGGCTGTTTCAGGAGCAAATTCAGGGAAATCGCTTGCCTTTAAAAAAGCGTCGGCGTCTTCACTTTTTGTTGGGACAAGGGGAACATCAAAACGAACGCTCAAGGAATCCGACTCCGGCTCCTTATTTTCATGATTCATCCTGCCATCTTCCGTTCTTTGGGATGCGAGCCGCTCCTGAAAACTGTTTAAAACACGCGTATAGTGCTCGGCATATTGAAAAAAACGTTCCGCCTCCACACGCTCTCCCTGAGACGCCGCTTCTTTTCCAAGAGTTATAAATTTTGCTTGCAAAGATTGGCAACGCTGGCGTTGTTGCTCTGTCCCAGGCTGAGGCCCCGGCCCTCTCTTTTTCTTGGATTTTATCATTTTTTCTCCTTCTCTAGCGCAAAATTCACGCCTAAAAAAACGCAGCACAAAAATTTTAACTTTGCTTTAAGTTTAACATGACTCTTCGGAAGAATGCTTCCCCCTTAAAAGATAAGAAAGAAAATTTAACAAAATCTTTCCAAAGGGCCTTTTGCCCTTTTCTAGGAACAAGGGGGGGCCATCTAAGTTCAGAGTGAGATGTGAGACAGCAAACGGGTTTTGAATGATTTGTCAGCTGGCAACCTGGGATTGGGAGTAACGTTCGTGGATAACTTTGTGGGAGATTTGAATTTTCAAGATTCCAAAAGTTTTTCCCAATGTCACTCCTAGTAGGCAACAACTTCGACAAAACCTTCAAAACCTCCGAGAGTTTATGGGCAACACCAACCCAAGGAGGCCCTATGAAGGTAATCCCTATCCCAAAAAACATTTATAAACTTTATTCCACGGAAAAAACACAAGGGAAATGTTCCTAGGATTTAGTATTACTCGACAAATAATGCAGCAATTGTTACGTTTGCTTCAGCAAGCTCTCTTTGTATAGCTTGTAACCTACCTTTTAGGTTTGCATCTGCCACTCCTAAAAGAGGAAATATTCCCCCTAATATACTTGATACCTCACCAAACCTTGCATTTAACCTTATTGTAAATTCAGGATCGCCTATCTGACCCCTTAACCCTAAGATTATAGCTTCGAGTAAGCTCTCAGCCTCCGTTAATTTGTTTTGTACATTTCCAGACGCCGTAAGATCTACACATCCCTGAATATTTTCACTAATGCCATGTAATTTAGTTACCAAACCTTGCACTCCTTGCACATTTTCTTGGACTGGATGTGCGGGATGTGCCACTTGAGGTGCCGCTCCCCTTAAAGGGTTAGCAAATAATGTTGCAATCACTTCGTTTGCACTTGCAAGCCTGTTTTGTATACCATTTAACCTGCTTTTAAGTTCTGCATCTTCTGTATCCTCCAAAAAAGGAAATATCTCTCCTAATGTCGTCGTAACCTCACCAAACCTTGCATTCAACCTTACGGTAAATTGAAAATCACCTATCTGCTCTCTTAACCCTAAGATTATAGCTTCAAGTAGGCTCCTAGCGTCAGTTAATTTATTTTGGACATCTCTAGGCGCCGAAAGATCGATACATCCCTGAATTTCTGTACTAATACCTTGTAGTGTGGTTCCCAACCCTTGAACAGACGGAGCTAAATGAGCAGCCGCTTCCAAGGGGACCGATGGAATTACTGCACAACAAGAGGATAACCCTAAAAACATTTTCGTTCTGTTAGAAAACATAAATCACCAAAAAACAATCTTCTTTCATTATTGGTATTTATATTTAAATAAGTATTAATATAAGAAGGCTTCTTGAAATATTTTAAGTTTGCCTTAATCCTCGTATTAGGACGATCTCGAACCGTTTTAAATTCTGCGAACTTATATCTTGCTTTTTTACAAAATATTAACACTTAATGTTTTAAAATAAAATATAAGATTGCATTTAATAAGAAGTTCCTTCTTTGAACAAACATTCCCCTTTTTTCTTTTTCTTGTTAACAAGCGTCCTGCTCGCCCCAAAGCAAGAGGGTAAGGCTGCGAGTGAAACAAGCAAAAGCGCCGAGGTTTTAGCGCTTGAACAAAAAGTGACCCAACTTTCTCAAACGACGCAACACTTGTTTAAAGAACTTTTTGGTACTCTTGGAAAATACCAACAACATCTTGTTCATGTCGGCGCAGCAACCAATCGCAAAGACCTTTATCCTGCAACATTTTATTCGACATTTCTCAATCTTTGTCAGTCTCTTTGGGCCGCCAAAAGCGCGCCGGAGGCCTCGTTCCCGGTTGCCTTCTGGCAATTGCTCAAAGAAAAACTCTCTTTGGACAATGAAACAAACGCAACACTGCCTTCCCTTTTAAAACGCATCACAAGCCTTGTGGCCAACAAAAGTCCCACAGTCGCCGAAGAGATCAGTTTTTTGAGTGGAGAGAAAGAATTACGCCCTACCTCGTGCCCTTTTTATGAAAATTTGAGGCACATGACAAAGGCGATCCTTACAGCGCTGGCCGATCCTTGGAGAGAGGCCGTTGTTTTCGAAGCCGAGCCGGATAATGCCAAAAATATTTTTTCCTTGGCGCATAAACTCGAAAAAAAAATAAAAGAAGGAACGATCACAGAAGAGCAAAAACGCGTGGTCCTTCCTTTAGGAAACTTTCATAGCGGAGAGGCTACCCCTCCCACCTTGTGGGGAAAGGTCACACTGGTCCAAAAAATTGTCTCTTCGGTTACAAAAAGTATTGACGAAAACAGTAACGGAAGTTTGCCCGTTCACTATTTTCATTTTCACAATCTTCTTGTCGGCGAAAAGGATTCGATTTTACGCGCCTTTCACGAAACCCTCGCCTATTTGGAGGGATCAGCTCAGGCGCCGCATTATTCTCTTGAAAATCGCTTAGACGCCCTGCATGTTCTTTGGAAAGAAACGCTGGCCGAGCGACTTATTCGGCTTTCGAGGCATGTCGCGCACTCTCCTTTTGAGGCGATTTCGGCTCAGGAAAAACTTTTCAAACTTGAAAATGGCATAGACAGCAGTTGGGCCCTTCTTCATCTCGAACCAGCCCTGCAATCGGAGCTCATCAGCCAAGGCGTCCGCGGCTCTTACAATCCAGACACGATCATGGATAAAGTGATGACGCTTACCAACGCTCTTTTGATGCCGCAAATTATTTTTGACGACGTCCGTTTTGAGAATTGGCTTCATTTTATTGGAAGCACAGAAGATACGTCCCGAAAAACACTTTCTGGTCTTTTGACGTTGCTTTCTCAAAATTTGAATTCCGCGACAAATCTCAAGAGCCTTTTGGGCAATCCCGAAAATGTAGCTGCGCCTAACAAAATTGATCAAACGATTTATGGAATTTTCAATACGCTTTTCTTGAATTGTTTTAACAGAGCCGATTTTTTCGAGCATTTCGACAAAACGGTTCAAAAATTTAAAGAAAGGGAAGACCTCTCGCCGGAACTTGTTGAAAAGCTTGGATTCTCAGAGCCTGAGCGGCCCAACACTCTCAGCGCTCGCCTTTCCCTTTTTCGAACGCGCCTCGATCAGCTTATAGAGCAACACCACTTTTCTGGGGCCGATCTTGTTTTGGAATCTTTGTACAAGTTTTTACCACCTCTATTAGATTTTGTCCACAAGGGAGTTTCAGAACCCGCAGAAGAAGTCTTTGATTTATTAAATACGGCCTGGTGGGGCGAGGAAGGCGTTTTTGCTCCACTGAATGCGCTTATCCAAACCGTTAACGGCGCATCCCTTCAAAGACTGTTACGCCCGCAACCTTTAACTTTTTCACAAAATCCCATACAAATTCGGAATCTTTCCACAGAACTTGACATTATTAACGATTCCCTCCAAAAGAAGCCCTTTTTTGCTCAAAAATATCCTGAGCTTACGCAGCTTATTGGGGTCCCCTCCCCTCTCTTTTTAACGCCTCTACAGACTTTAAACGCAAAGCTTTCGTATTTCTTTGACATCATGGAAAAGAGCTTGATGTTTGCTCCCTATGAAAAAATCCAACTTTGGTACGAAAAAGTCGCCCATCCGCAAGGCGGCCTCTTTGCACAATTTCAAAAGTTTTTTGACGTTTTCCATCAATTGACAGAAACCTATCAAAGTGGAGAAGAAGCCTTGTCTCTTCTTGCCAACACGCCAGCAACGGATTCCTCCCAAACACTCTTGGGGTTCTTGGATTTTTTCATCAAAGAAAATACGTCTTTTCTTTTAAGCCTTTTGCTCGATCCTTATAAAATTCATGAGCAAAAAATACCCTTCCCTTCGCAGCATTCTGTGTTAGAAGATCTTCGAAACATGAAGAAAACATTAGAAAAAGGCGAACATATCCCCATTTTAGAGGACCTAAAAAAGATAGGAACACGCCTCAATAACCCTTGGGAACCCACCGTTTTTGGGCGTCTCGCCGCCGTTGAAGATATGGCCCTTGAATCATGGAACCAAGAATACGCCCTGCCCTTCCCTGCTTGGTTCAAAAGTGCGGAGGACTTTTACAACGTCCTTCAAGAAAGTCTCAAGGCCCCACTCTCTGAGCTTTCAGGAAGAATAGGGAATTTGTTTTCTCCGCGCACAGAAAGGTCTCTTTTTGGACTTCTCAACAATCTTATGAGTCAGCATGTTTCCGTTCCCCTTGAGCATCATTTGACCTTGCTTTCTGAAAGTATTGCCGAGAACGCCCAACTTCTTGAAAAGTCCTCCTTGCCTTCCGAGCAACGCATAACGCTCAAAAGGGCCCTCGCGTTTGGGGATCTTCATTTGCCCCTTCTTTCCGACAATTCTCTTCAAAAAGTTGTAACGGAAATTCGGCAACATTTCCCGCAGGTTGCACCTTATTTGTCTTTTCGTCAATTTCAACAACTCGCGGAAAGGACCAATGGAATGATGCAACTTCTCCTCGACTTTAAAGGAGACCTTCAAAAAAGCGTCATGAACACGGAACCCCTCCTTGAAAAACTTGGAGAAGGCACAGCGTCCAACCTTTTGGATTTTCGTCACCCCAACACATTATTTCATCAAGCGCATTCTTTTTTGATCCGCCTCCATACGCTTTACATTGCCTTGCAAAAACGAAATTTTCCTTCCTCTTTTCAAGAATCCTTACAGCGTCTAACGGAACAAAAAAATAAAATTCTTCCTGGCGATTGTCCTCATTATTTTTGGACTTTGTCGGCCCAAAAAATTTTGCAAACGCTTCTTTCGGTTCAGTCCATTTTAGACACCATGTGTGAAAATAAAGATCCGGCCTTTTTGGAAAAGCGCGTTGTCGCTCAAAAAGAAAACCCGCACTTTAACGCACAAAAACGCCAATTTTTAGAAAAAATTCAGCAAGACATGGCTCTGTGGAAAGCCCCCTTACAAAAAGCGCAAAGGCGTTCGGCCGCCCTAAGCGACCAAGCCGACTTTATTCCCTTAACAGACCGCACGGATCATTTCCAAGACATGGTCCGTATTTTTCCGCATATGGAAGAAAGTGTTTTCCATCTCAGCCGTCACTTGGGCTACCCCACAACACCACCTACAAAAATTTCTTTAACCCAATGGAACTGTGCGCAGTTTAAAGACACTCTTCAAGCGCTCCCTCTTGCTCTTCAACATATTTCGTCTTCTTTCTTGACATTTTCCACACAATTTAGTCGCTTCCAGCCTCTCATTCCTTATAACGCTGAGATGGGGCAACTCATAGGAACGCTCGTTTTTCCGCTTGAATCTTTTTCTTCCTTTTTGACGCAGAGTGCGAAATCCTTTCGCAACGCTCCGTCAAGGCGGCTTTTCTGTGAAAAATGCGGGAATCCTGGACTTCTTTTACAAAATCTTTCTTCCCATACGCATGAGCTTATTGTGAATGTCCAAGCCTTTTCAGAGAAATGTTTGGAGGAAGCCACCAAAACGCCGCTAAGAAGCACCGTTGCCCTAGCTCAGAACGATTCGAAAGAAGGGCGCCTTGCGCTTTTATTGGTTCCCGAAGGCAACCTTGAGGGCCCCTTCTCTCTACAAACGAAAATGGAGAAAATTGAAGTGCACACAACGAGCTTGATCCAAAGTTACGCGCGTCATTCAGGCACGCCTTCGGAAGGAAAAATCGCCGACAATATTACGGCTCAGATGAAAAAAGGGGATAGAATAAACTTTTAGTGTTTGCCGGGGTTAAGAAATTGTGCCCCCCATAGGCACACCGCTTAAGAGAGGCCTTCTTGAAAAGACTTACAAAATCCCTTCACAAAACACGAAGAACATTGGGGATTTCGAGCCGTACAGACATAGCGCCCATGCAAAACCAACCAATGATTTGTTCTTGACCAAAAAACGCGCGGAACAACGTCGTATAAATCCCTTTCTAACGTTTCGGGCGTTTGCGCTCCCGACAAGCCAAGCCGTTGTGAGACCCGCAAAACATGCGTATCGACAGCGATCCGCTCTTCCTGAGCCAGCTCGACCAAAAGAACATTGGCTGTTTTGCGCCCTACGCCAGGCAGCTTTACGAGTTCTGAAAAATTCAAGGGGATACAAGATTGAAAATGTTCCACCAAAATCTTCGAAAGAGTAACAATATTCTTTGCTTTATTTTGAAAATAGTTGATCGATTTCAAACTTTCGGTTAACGCAGGAAGACCCACCGCAAGCACCGCCTCTGGAGTTTCAACTTTCGGGCGTAGCGTTTCCATTACTTTATTGACAGACTTATCCGTAGCCTGCGCCGACAAAATAACGGAAACAAGAAAAGAAAAAGGCGTTGTATAGATCAATTCCGTTTGCGGGCGAGGATTTTGTCGCTCGAAACTTTGAAAAAGAGCTGCTACATCCGATTTTTCCATAAAATCTCCACGCCGCCTCCGTCACTCCGCCTCATCATAGGATAATTTTACTCTGTCCTCAGAAATTTTGTTTTAAGAACGAACGGCTCATGTGCCTTACTCCACAGTGAAAGATCGCAGTTTGTTTTCCTTTTCCACGGTTATGTTTTCTGTAGGAAAAATAGGATGCGGTTTAATAAAAGGACGCGGTGTAGGGGTAGGGGTATGGTGAACGCTATACAGTAAAAATATTATCGCTCCTAATGTGAGAAACACATACGAGCCAATATTGGCCTTCCACACAGCCGATTTAACAACAGATCGCTCAACTCCTGTTTTTTTAAGGTAACGAAAGGCAGCTGCTTCTTCGATCCGACAGGACAACAGAAAAAAGGGGATCAACAAAAATAAAAAAGCTGAAGGAACCATCCAATAAAATTCGTTTTCCCAGGGGAGCAACCATGCCGAATAACAAGCTACTTCCAAAAAACATTTCCAAAAACTATCTAAATCATGGAATATTCCTCCACCACCTGTAAGAAGACCAGGAAGAAGCATCACGAACCAGGCAAGAGGGAACCCAAGGATGGTTGAACGCAAATTTGCTATGGAAGTCGCTTTCAGTATCAGGGAAGGGGTCAACCCTTTTAAAGACTTCCTCATAATTCCATATTCTATGAATATGACGGGAATCAAAAGAATGATAAGGATCGGTTCAAACACCATGATGGTTGGCACACCTATGTTGGCGTGCGCTTGTTGAGAAAACAACCACGTTAAAAACGCGAGAAACCAAAAATTTTTCATAAAACTGCTACATTTCCCCTTAAAGGTACCCATAATTTTAGCATTTTAATCGCAACTAAAATATGAACGCAAGCGGCTAAAACTGTTGGATTTTTTCCCAAACAGGCGGCGCAATAAAGAGGTTGCTCCCCCCTGTTATTAGGGTATCACATAACAATAGACCTCCTGTAAAAGCCCTTGATTCGTCATCTCTATAAAAAGGGTACACAGTCTCCCCCCTTTCCTTTTTTCCCTCAGCAGAATCCTTTTTTCCCTCAGCAGAATCCGTTTTTCCTATGGACAATTCCAGCAATGATAGCTGTCTAGTCCCAAATTCTTGTTGTATAATTCTTGAGCAAACTCCGTCGACTCTTTCCCCCTCTTTTTAGCAACAAATTCTACGGGCCTAAACCCTTTTATCGCCTTCAATCTTTTCCCCAAGTTATAGGCATTGATAAAATCTTTTAAATGATTCTTTAAGGACTCTTCGTCTTTGTAATAATACTTCTTAACCGTTGCTTCTTTTATCGTTCT
>BNTO01000016.1 GCA_025996655.1 Alphaproteobacteria bacterium | reverse complement strand
ACTTTTCGCGTAATGTTCCAATACCCTCTTTCTAAAATCTGTACTGTAAGCCAAATTAAAACCGTTAACAAAAATCACTAATAGGGTTTACATTTTTTTTGCAAATTTTTCAAGCCGCTTAGCTATATCGACTTTTATGTTTTATATAAGGATTAACAGAAGTAAAGTTTCCTAAAATATTTTAAGTTTTCCCTTATCTTCTTTTTTGTCAAGGCGCTCTCGCACCGTCTCAAACACTGTGAACTTTCGCCCCACTTTCTCAAACTTCCCCTTCCTTTCAGGGGTATGCTAGACTTTCCGTGTAAAAAGGCGCATTTTTGCGCACTTCTTAAGATTCCAAACCAAAGAACAAGAGCTCGGCAAAAAGGAAAAGGCGAAAAGAGGGGACATGGCGAATCTCAAAGAAATCCGAAAACGCATTCGAAGCATTGAATCGACGCATAAGCTAACGTCCGCCATGAAGCTTATTGCCGCGTCTCGGCTTAAGCATTCGCAGCGGCTTTTGAGCTTGGCGCGTCGCTACGAGGCGTCCCTTCAGGAGGCCTTGGCTGAAGCGTTTCGCCCACTCACAGAAGAGGCTTTTGAATCTTTTAAAGAACAGTTGCCCGCTTTTTTTTCAAAAAAAAAAGACAGCAGCCCTCCAGTCATTTGTGTTCTGGGCGCACAAAAGGGATTGTGCGGCAGCTACCATTACGCGGCCATTCGTGAAGCCCTGGCTTTGGAAAAACTCTTGAAAAAGCAGCAGAAAGGCCCCCTTTCAGAACATTTGGAAAAGGAAAAAGAAGAAACGAAAGAAAATTCCGAAGAGATTTCTGAAGAAGAGGACTCGGAAAACTTAGAGGAGTCCTCCGTTTTTAAAAAGAAAAAAAATGCGAATGACCCTATTTTTATCCCTCTCACAACAAAAACCGCGGAGTTTTTTTCCAAGAACAAGCCGGATCAAACCGAGCCGCTCGCAGGGTTAGGGCATTTCGAGAAAGAGGCCCCAGTCATGGACATTGCACAGTATATTTGGGAGCATATTGAAAATTGGTTTGATAAAGATGAAGTAGGCTCCGTGAGTTTGGTCAGCGGGAAATTTGTCAACGCGATGACGCAGAAAACCCAATCTTTTGACTTGTTTCCTCTTTGGGATTATACGCATCCTTTTTTGAAAAAGCCGTTAGCCAAAGGCGAAAACGCTGCTGCCCCCAAACGGCAAACCCCCGAGGAAAAACCTCCAGAAGAAAAGACGCCCGAAACTTCGGCCCCCTCTCCCCCCGAAGGAGAGCCTCTTGTGGAGCCCTCTCTTTTTCGTGTCCTTGAAGAAAGTGCGCGCCATTTAGTTTTGGTGAAGATTTGCCTGTGCCTTTTGGAATCCGAAACGTGCGAAAACGCTGCGCGCGTGATGACGATGGATAAATCGAAACACAACGCGGAGGAGCTTCTGCAGAAATTGAAATTGAAATATAATCAAACGCGGCAGATGAATATCACCAACGAATTAATGGAAATTATTGCAGGGACCAGCGCCCTTGAAGCCGATTAACGTCTGCCTTAACGCAAAACAAAAAAAGGAAAAAAAATGGAAGTTCAAGTCCAGGAAACCGCTCCAAGCAAAGAAGGCGTTATTTCGCAAATTATTGGCGCTGTGGTGGATGTTTATTTCCAAAATCAACGTCTTCCTGCCATTTTTAATGCGCTACGCGTTCAGCGCAGCGATGCACAAAAGCCCGACGGCTCGGCGGCAGAAGTTGTTTTGGAAGTCACGCAGCATATTGGCGAGCACACCGTTCGCACGATTGCTATAGAAGCCACCGACGGCTTAAAACGCGGAGATATTGTGAGGGATACGGGCGGGCCGATTTCGGTTCCTGTAGGGGCTGGAACGCTGGGCCGCATCATGAATGTTATTGGCGAACCCGTTGACGAGCGTGGCCCCATTGTAGCCTCAGAAACCCTTCCCATTCATCGGGCGCCTCCTCCTTTTACCGAGGAAGCCCTTTCAACCGACATTTTGATCACAGGCATCAAAGTTGTGGATTTGCTAACGCCCTACCCGCGAGGCGGGAAAATTGGCCTCTTTGGCGGAGCCGGCGTCGGCAAAACGGTTTTGATTATGGAACTTATTAATAACGTTGTGAAAAAACATGGAGGCTACTCTGTTTTTGCCGGCGTTGGCGAGCGCACACGCGAAGGGCACGATTTGTACAACGAAATGATTGCTTCGGGCGTCAATACGTCCAACATTAAGGGCTCAAAGGCCGCGCTTGTGTATGGCCAAATGAATGAACCGCCCGGCGCAAGGGCGCGCGTCGCCTTTACGGCTTTAACCGTCGCTGAATATTTTCGGGACGTAGAGCACCGGGATGTCTTGTTTTTTATTGACAATATCTTCCGCTTCACGCAAGCCGGCGCGGAAGTTTCGGCTTTGCTTGGGCGTACGCCTTCAGCGGTGGGTTATCAACCAACATTAGCGTATGAGATGGGGACGCTTCAGGAACGCATTACAACAACGTCGCGCGGCTCCATCACAAGTGTTCAGGCCATTTACATTCCCGCGGACGATATCACGGACCCCGCGGCTGCTACGTCCTTTGCGCATTTGGATGCGTCCACCGTTTTGAATCGGCAAATTGCCTCTTTGGGGATTTTCCCGGCCATTGATCCGCTTGAATCTAATTCGCGCATCTTAGATCCCAGCATTGTGGGCGAGGAACATTATGCCGTCGCCACAGAAGTCCAGCGCATTTTGCAAAATTACAAAAATCTGCAAGATCTCATTGCGATTTTGGGCATGGACGAGCTCTCCGAAGAAGACAAATTAACGATCACCCGCGCACGTCGCATCCAAAAGTTTTTGTCGCAACCGTTTGAAACTGCCAAAAATTTCAGCGGAATTCCCGGCGCCTTTGTGGAAATAAAAGACACGGTGGAGGGCTTTAAAGAAATTTGTCAAGGGACGTTTGACAATATTCCCGAGCAAGCCTTTTTTATGGCAGGAAATATTGAATCCGTGTTAAAGAAAGCCAAAGAAATGCAGAATTAAAGGTGTTTCTTAAAAAAATGAGGGACTTTTGAAAAACGCGAAACTCTTTTCTTTTTTTCAAAACTCTTCTGCGTTTCGGCTTTTGAAGATTTTGAGGAACCAAGGCATTGAAGGCCGCCTCGTGGGAGGCTGCGTGCGGGACGCTCTCCTTGGACGACCTGTAGCGGATATCGATATTGCCGTGAATGTTCCGCCCGAAAAAATTCTTGCGTTTGCAAAGAAAGAAAATTTGGAGGCGATCCCGACGGGGATCTCTCATGGCACCGTCACCCTCCTTTTCCCAGAGGAAAATCAGAATCAATCTTCAAGAACGCCTTTTGAAATAACGTCGCTGCGCAGAGACATTCAAACGGACGGGCGACACGCCGAAATTTCCTACACAACACACTGGGAAGAAGACGCCGCGCGCCGGGATTTCACGATGAACGCACTTTATCTTGATGGCGACGGAAATCTTTTTGATTATTTTCAGGGCGAGGCCGACTTAGCCCGCGGCCTTGTTCGCTTTATTGGAAGTCCAGAAGAACGCATTCGGGAAGATTATTTACGCATTTTGCGCTATTACCGTTTTTCTTTAAAATACGGAAAGTGTGAGGATGCAGCCTCTGTACGAGCCATCGCAGCAAATATCCCCTTTTTAAAAAATCTTTCAAAAGAGCGTATTCAAGCCGAAATTTTGAAAATCTTGGCCGAAGAAGATCCCACGCCTGCTCTTCAAAAAATGCAAGAACATCAAGTGTGGCCCGTCTTGTTGGGGCGGCAGGCCCAGGAAGGGCTCTTAAAAAGGTTGAGGGGCGCGCTGCCGCTTCAAAATTCTGAAGAGAGGGCTCTTTTAAGGCTTTTCGCCCTTTTTCCGTATCCTGCAGATTTTTTCGCTCAAAAGTTGTGTCTCTCCAAAAAACAACAAACGGTTTTGGCGGCGCTGTTTCAAGAACGGGAAACCTTGCCTTCCGAAGAGCAACTCTTCCGCATTCGGTATCAATGCGGTGATACCATCGCCAAAATGTGGATGGCGTTTCAAAAAGCGAAAGAAGAAGGGGAGAGTGAGGTGGCTGCCCCAAAATTTTTTTGGGAAAAAAATATCGAGGCCCTTTTTTCCTTCCCCCTTCCCGTGTTCCCTCTAAAAGGCCAAGACCTCCTTGACGCTGGCTTTTCGGCAGGAAAAGATTGTGGTCTTCTTTTGAAAGAATGTGAAAATTGGTGGCTGCAATCTCTAGGGAAGAAAAACAAGGCGGAATGCCTTCAGGGAATTTTGGACTTGGCGCCGCGAAAATCTTAGGACTTGTCTTCATAAGCATACCAGGGCTTTTTAGAAGAACAATAGGATAAAAAATCATCACTATACTTTCAGATAACCTGCATCGGCACAAACTTTTTAACGTGTTGGATATTTTGAAGAATTTCTTCAAAAACAACGACTCCCATCATTGTATCAATTAAAAAGTCTTGGCGACATTATTCGCTCCGTTCAAAAGCGTCTTGACTAATAATAAAAGCCAACTCTTTCCCAACGTCCTTATTGTAAGAGCAGAGCTCATCCATCAGTAGATCAAACTCTGCACCACAGGGAATCCGTGTTTCAAGCAGTTTAAAAAGGGAATCCGCCGGAATAGGGCCGTCTTGATAGGCAATCCAAACCCACTCTTCAAGGCAGTCCCAGTCGGCCAAACGAAGGGTTTGAATTTTTTTAATCCACCGCGAACAAACGCGCGCATGCATTCCAAGAGGATGGGACACTAAAAAATGATCGACTTTTTTCGTGACCATGGGTGGCCCTATTTTTTGATTAAATTCGAGGCAATAGAAATCTGCTTCTTCCCAGCCTCTTCCGCCAAAACACAGACATCTTTAAGATCAAGGGACGGGCACTGCTCGCGCAAAGTAAGGAGTTTAAGTAACATGGGCAAATTGACGCCCGCGATTACTTCGACGTTACGGATCCCTAAGATAGAAATAGAAAGATTCGAAGGCGTCCCGCCAAACAAATCAGTACAAACCACGGCCCCCTGCCCTTCCTCGGCCTCGTCAATCACGCTTAAGAGATTGTCCCGCATTTCTTCGATTTTCGCGGAAACGCTAGAAACGGACACGGAAAAAACTGTTTTCGCCGTTTCGCCTAAAATCATGGCCGCACTATTCATCATTTCTTCGCCTAGATTTCCGTGCGTTACAATAACAATTCCGATCATATTCGCAAAACCATCCCGGACTACTTCGGGCAGCATACACAGATTTTTAATAAAATGTCTAGCATTTTCCCAGCGTTTCGGGTTAAGAAGATCAAAGCTCTCACTTTTTAAAAATTCCCCATCCCTTTCTTTATTTTTCAAAATCTCCTTGAAAATCCTTTCGTCGCATCACGCGTTGCGCCAAGACTATTGAAGGAATCTGCCGTTTTAGTTTAAATTGAGATATGAGGAAGAAAGAAAAATAAGCCATGTTACAGCAAATACGAGAACGTTCGGGCAGTTTAGTCATTAAAATTATTCTCTGCATCATTGGGATTAGTTTTTTCGCCTTTGGAATTATGGACGTTGTTCGCATTTTGACATCCACGCCGCCTGTTGCCCGGGGGGCACACATCAAAGTTCCCTTCCAAGAATTTTATTCCAGCTACCAGCGTTACACGCGTCAAACGAAAAAAGAAAATCAAGCACTTTCTTCCGACGAAAGAGAGCAAGCCGCCCAGATGATTGCCGAATCCCTTGCGCAGGACGCCATTTTGAAAAGAGAACCAAAAAAACTTGGGCTCGTAGTCCCCAAAGATGTGATAAAAAGTTATATTCGCGGTATTCCTACGTTCCAAAAAGACGGAAAGTTTGACGCGGACCTTTTTAATCACGTTCTTCAGCAAGCGGGAATTTCTTCTGGGCAATTTATTGCCGATGTCGAGGCGCAATTGATGCAACAACAGCTTTTACTGCCTGTTCTTTCCGGAATACATATCAATCCTTTTTATAAAGATTTGTTGCTTGAAACGCTGATACAAAAGAAAAGTTTTGAGATTTTAATAGCTCCCGAAACAAACATTCAAGTCGATGATCCGTCGCCCAAAGTCCTTGAAAATTGGGTTGAAACAAATAAGGAAAAGTATTCTGTGAGCGAAAAAAGGGACGTTGAACTTATTCTTTTCGATCATGAGACGTTCGAAGCAACGATTCCTGTTTCCAAAGAGGAACTCCAGTTGGCTTTTGAAACCCAAAAAGATGACTCGGAAACTCCAGAGAAAAGAGACGTCACGCTTGTTACGTGTAAAACAGATCGCGATGCGGAACTTGTAAAAAAGCTACTGTTAAAGAAAACAGCGCCCGATACTGTAAAGAAAAAATTGCCGGGAGTAACACTTGAAAAATTCGTCATGATTGAAAAAAAGGACTTGCCTGGAAACGATTCAGATTCGGTTTTTAGTTTGGCAGAAGGAGAGTCCTTTGGTCCCGTACGTTTAGAAAAAGGCTTTGGTGTTTACGTTGTGAC
The DNA here is from genome assembly GCA_025996655.1 of Alphaproteobacteria bacterium. GTDB lineage: Bacteria > Pseudomonadota > Alphaproteobacteria > BNTO01 > BNTO01 > BNTO01. Next base: position 3,702 of record BNTO01000016.1, on the reverse strand, counting down.
AAAAATCGAGCGCCCCAGAGGCAAGACTCTTCAGGAAATGACGCCTCTTCTTGAAAAAGAAATTCGCACACGAAAGGGAAGTGTTCAACTGAGTGAAACAAAAGAAAAAATTGAAGACGCTTTTGCTTCAGGCCAAACTTTTGAAGAGATTTCCAAAGAATTCCCGCTAAAAAAAATAACACTGGCAAGAAGTGATGAAGAAAATTTTCTCGAAAAAGCCAAAGAAAATAATCTCTCCGACCCTGTTCAAGAGGCTGTAAAAAAGCTAGCTTTTTCCCTTGAAAAAGACGCGGAAAGCGAATTTCTTGATGGGGAAGGAGCGTCGTTTATTGTCAAAGTGGTTGAAGTCCACCCCAAACATTTGCCTGACATCAGCCAAATAAAAGAGACGGCCATCAAAGATTACAGGGAACATATTCGAAAAGAAAAAATTTCGGAGAGGTGTATCGATACCTTTGGAAAGGTGAATGTAGACATTGAAGAATGGGATCGCCTTTTAAAGAAAAACAAGTTCAAACCCAAAAACATAGCCGTTTCGCGCTTCGATCTTGGAACCAAAGACCACGAAATAACAAAGATGTTTACGCCAGATATACTTGAGCGCCTTATGCTGCAAAAAAAGAACAAGGTCGAGTTTTTTGAAACCCTAGACGGCCATATCGCTGTTGTTTTCCTGCGCGAGGTTCGCCAAAACATCTTTGGCTCGCTTGATCCAGAAAACATAGAAAAACAGAAAGCTATTGCCAAAAATCTTGAAGAAAGCGCCCAAGAGGAAGCTCTTAAGCTTTTTAAAGATGGCCTTCTCGTCTCTTGTAAGATTGTTTTTAATAAAAAGGTAATGGAAAAAGTTTATAAAAAAGTAGAAGATTCTTAGATTTTCCCGTAGCGATTTTTGTTTTTTTGTGTTGGAGTCCTCTTTATGGGTATGCTCGCTCTCATGGGGGCGTTGTGCAGATGCGCATTCGGCGTAGCGCCATCGCCCTTAACAGTTTTACCAACAAAGATGGTTACAGGAAAGAATATGCCCATAGCAACCATTATGGATTACATCCCTATGCTGAATATTATGCCTTTTGCGATGTGCCAAAACATAGCGAATCCCGCCGTTCTCGCTGCAACCGTTGCTGCTGCGGGTGTTTTGACGCCCATGCCTTGTGTTCCTGTCACAACAGCACCTTGGATTCCACTGAATCCTACGCTTCTTCTCAAAAATCTTCCTGTCTTGAACGATAGTGCTATGGCCATGTGCTCCTGGGGAGGGCCTATCCAGATCTTGTTTCCAGGCCTTTCCATGTGTACTCTTTCCTAAATTCCCAAGGAGTTTTTTATGACAAAATTTGTTTTAGGCATTGAAACAAGTTGCGATGAAACAGCCGCAGCCATTGTGTGCGACGAAGGTCGCGGCACAGAGCGCATTGTTTCCAATATTGTACGTACGCAAGTGGAAGAGCACGCCGATTATGGGGGGGTGGTACCAGAACTTGCCGCGCGGGCTCATGCGGATTTGATTTTGCCGATTATCCAACAGGCTTTTCATGCCGCCAATTTAGTACCCGAAAAAATTGACGCCATCGCTGCGACATGCGGCCCGGGCCTTATGGGAGGCGTTCTTATTGGCATGATTGCGGCAAAAACGCTGGCTTTGGTTCATCAAAAGCCTTTTATTGCGGTGAATCATTTAGAAGGCCACGCCCAAGTCTGTTGCTTAACCGATGATGTGGAATTCCCTTATTTGCTTTTGCTTGTTTCGGGGGGCCACTGTCAATTTTTAGAAGTATATGGCTTGAATCACTATCGCCTTTTGGGAGAGACGCTCGATGATTCAGCAGGGGAAGCGTTTGATAAAATCGCACATTTCTTGGGGCTTCCTTATCCTGGCGGACCACAAATTGAGAGAATGGCGTTAGAAGGCGATCCCGAGCGTTTTAAAATGCCGCTCCCCCTCAAAGGGCGCCCCGGGTGTGATTTATCCTTTTCGGGTCTAAAAACGGCTTTCCGAATTCTCATTCAAAAAATGGCTCCTCCTTCTGAGCAAGACATCAATGATATTTCCGCGTGTTTGCAAAAAGGTATTGCCGACTCCCTCATTGACCGCGCTAAAAATGCTTTTGCCATGATGGCGCCTGAAATTCGTCAAAGTCGCCGATTTGTTCTAACAGGCGGCGTTGCGGCCAATAAAATCATTCAAAAACGTTTTAAGGATTTCTTTGAAGAACGTGGCTTTCAAATATTTTCGCCACCTTTATCTTTATGTATGGACAACGCTGCGATGATCGCCTGGGTTGGGCTGAAGTATCATTTGCAAAATATTCATCATGATTTCTCTTTTAGCGCCAATCCTCGCTGGAAATTAACGGAAAGGAGAAGAGAAGATAGAGAGCCAAAAGAAGAAAGAAGCGTTGTTTAAGGATAAGGAAATTTCGTCTTTTTTTGGCTTTGCAAAGAAGTGGCTGTTACCCCAACATTTCAGTACACTCAAGGAAAGGAGTGCGGTTTTGTTCCCCTATGACAGCCCTTCAAAAAGCGGCGTTGGCGTCTTTGTTTCTCCATCTTGGGGCGACATTATTTCTTTTGGTCCCCTTGCCTTTTGGGATGACGCGGTCCAGAATATCCCCGCGCCCTCTTATTGTTGATTTTGTGAGCCTTGGCCCTAAAAGCGCCGCCCCCATTGTGGGGCGGCCCAAGCCAAGAGAAAAGCAAGCGTACGCGCCGAAAGAAACACAAAGTGAAAGGTCAGAGACGTCGGCAAAGAAAGAACCTGCTCCAGAAAAGCCAGAAACAAAACAAGAAAAGACTAGGGATACGGCTGAAAAGGCAGAAGAAAAAAAAGAGGCCGCCCCTTCGGAAGTCCTCCCTGTGCCTGCGCCCTCTGCAAAAAAAACGCCACCCAAGCCCGTTTCCCCCAAGCCGGCTCCAACACCTAAGAAGAATCCAGTCCAAGCATCCCCCAAAAAAGGAGCGCCACATAAAGCAAAAGTCAACCTAGCCAATAAAGATCAGGCCGTTTCCTCCGTCGGTGATTTCTTAAACAAAAAAAATATTCCAAACGGCGCGGAAGGCGCTGCCTTTGCGGAGACGTATGGTGAGGAGTTAACGGGAACAGAAATGGATGTATTGAATCGCCATATGAAGCGCTTTTGGAATATGCCAAGCGGAAATAAAGACGCCTACAATATGATTGTCGAAGTTGAACTTTTTATTGGCCAAGATAGCATTATCAAAAAAGCAAGCATTGTCGACAGCGCACGTTTCAAAAAGGACCCTGAATTTCGTATTGCGGCCGAGAGCGCCCTGCGGGCCGTTTTGGACCCCGAATGCAGCCCTCTGCCGCTCGACCCTGCCAAGTACGAATCTTGGAAACATATGATCTTTGTCTTTGACCCACGCGAAATGAGCCAATAAAAACTTTCTACAATAGGTTGCTTACCAGGAGATCGCAAAAAAAACAGAAGTTCAAATTTTTGACCTGTAACAGATAAAATTTTGAGACAGTTATCTGCATAGGAATTGTTACCAAACAAAGGGGCATGTCACCTTTCTATAGGTAAAAGGACATAGTTTCCTTCACCATGAAAATCATCACGGCCTATAGTAACGGCTTCGCGTTCGCTATCGGTGACCTTGCGTTCCGCTTCCTAAATATTCTCATCCAAAAGGCATCGTACCACAGCCCCTTTGCCGTTTTGGGTACGCCTATCCGAA
>BNTO01000015.1 GCA_025996655.1 Alphaproteobacteria bacterium | reverse complement strand
AACCCTTTAAAATTCTCTCAGAACGTACCAGAAACAAAAGGAAAAGGTACAATGTGAAGTTCAAGATCATTGCTGGAATCGTCCATAGGAAAAACGGATTCTGCTGAGGGAAAAAAAGGAAAAGGGGGAGACTGTACCCTTTTTATAGAGATGACGAATCAAGGGCTTTTACAGGAGGTCTAGTTTGTCAGAATTTTTTTTAAACCTTCTGGTCTTGGGGAATTTCCCTGCTTTTTATTTTTATGTTAAAATCCTAAGAGGTGGAAGATATTTTAAATTGTTTTTAGGAAATTTTATGAGTGATCATTCTTCTTTGCTAAAATTTTTTCTTTTGGGTTCTGCGTTCTTTCTTGTTTCTTGCGAGAACTCCAAAAAACCAGCGGCTCCTAAGGAAGAGCCAGTAGATTCGCCCGCTCCCGCTTCTTCGGAGAAAAAAAACGCCCCAGACAGCGATGCTATCGTTTCTGCTCCAGAAAAGAAAGAGGAAAAAGAGGAAGCGTCTGAGGAGACCGCTCCCACGGAAGTTGCTCCTGTTGAAGCTGAAGAGAAAGCCGAAAATGTTGATGAGACGACGCCCGAAGCAGCGACTCCTGAGGGGCAAAAAGGGCTCTCTCTCAAAGAAGCAAACAAAGAAGAAGAAAAAAATGATGCGCAGGAAGAAAAAGCTTCAGAGGCTGAAGTAAAAGAAGAGCCCTCTCCCCTTAAGACGGACGACTCTGAAAAGAAAGAAGCTGCCGCACCAGAGACGGAAGAGAAATCTGAATCAAAGGAAGAAGCTCCCCAAGAAACGGAACAGAAAGAGCCTGTCCTAAAAGAAACAGCCCCAGAGGCTGAAAAGAAACCCAAGGAAGATTCGGCTCAAAAAAAAACGCCGCCGCAAAGTGATGCAGAAAAAGAAAAACACATTCAGGCACTCATTGAAGAATTAAAAACTCTAACGCCCCAGGGAAGCGCAGACTGGATCGAAACAAATGCGGCCGTAGATGACATCTTAGCTTCTGCTTTTAAAGGAGAGTCTCGAGAAACCAAGGATTCTTATCGAAAGAATTTTTCAGGTTTTATTGCCGCGAACATCGCCGGGGTTTTGCCTCTTGTCAAAGATTACGAAACAAAGTCTATCAAAAAAGACGCCAGCAGAGGGAGCTTTGAAAAATATACGATTGTTATGCAGCAAAAAGATAAGACAGAACCGCTCAAGGTTACGGTCTTGGCGGAAAACTTGAAAATTAAAAATATTATAGTCGATGTAACAAATTTGATGGCGATCATTAACGAGCAGAAGAACGCTATTTTTGAACAATATCCCGATGCAAAAGAACGATTTGAAAAATGGCAGACATTTATTAAAGACAGCCTCGCCGGCGCAAAGAAATAAGTTGCTGAATAGTTGAGAGCTTTTCAAGACATTCTCTAACAAAACAACCTTTCCTTTTTTCGAGGGCCTCCCACGGGGGTTCTCGCTTTTTTTGAGCTCCTCCCAGAACTCTCTTTTTCCCCCATTTTCCTTTTGTTCGAAGTAGAATAGGCTGAGATTGAGTAAAAAAGCAAAAGTCTGCCCCCACAATGACACCACTCTCCAAGTTCGAGGCCGCCCAAAGATTAGAGATTTTAGCGCGGGAACTCGCTCGGCATGACCATTTGTATTACAACATGGCTCAGCCCGAAATAACGGACGCCGAGTACGACCTCCTTCGGAGAGAAAATAGCCAGCTTGAGGCACTGTACCCTGACCTCATTCGGCCCGACAGCCCGTCTCATCGCGTAGGTGCCACGCCGCTGGAGGAGTTTCAGAAGGCGACGCACCGAACACCCCTGCTTTCTTTGGATAACGCTTTTTCGCGCGAGGACGTCGAAAAATTTTTGGAGCGCGCGACACGCTTTCTCAATCTTTCAGAGCCCCTTACTCTGTGGGCCGAACCCAAAATTGACGGGCTAACGGCGTCGCTCCTTTACGAAAAGGGCGTTTTGGTGCGGAGTGCCACCCGCGGTGACGGAGCTGTGGGCGAGGATGTCACGCAAAATATCAAGACGATTCAAGATGTTCCGTTACTTCTTTCCCCGCATCTTGACGCGCTACCGTCTCCCTTAGAAGTTCGTGGCGAAGTATATATGACGCACGGTGCCTTTCAAAAGCTAAATAAGACGCGCTTGGAAAAGAAAGAGGCCCCCTTTTCCAATCCGCGTAATGCCGCTGCGGGGTCGTTACGCCAATTGGATTCGCGGATTACGCGTGAAAGACACCTCCGTTTTTTCGCTTACGAAGTTGTTGCGGATATCCCTTTTGCCACGCAAGAATCTGTGGTCCAATTCTTGAAAAAAGCCGGCTTTTCCACAGCCGAAACCGTGCGCCTCTGTCCGTCTCTGGACGACGTCATGGCCTATTACGCCTTTATGCAGGAACGCCGAGCCACGCTCCCCTACGATATTGATGGCGTCGTTTACAAAATCAATAACCGTGCGCTTCAAGCCCGCCTGGGAGAGGTAGGGCGTGTGCCGCGCCACGCTCTAGCACACAAATTCCCAGCCGAGCAAGCCAAAACGCGTGTTTTGGATATTATTTTGCAAATGGGACGAACGGGAACGCTCACGCCTGTAGCCCTTTTGGCCCCCGTTGCGGTGGGCGGTGCAGTCATCCAGCGCGCAACGCTGCACAATGCGGATGAGATCGAACGCTTGGATGTACGCGTGGGCGATGCCGTTCTTTTGCAGCGTGCTGGCGATGTCATCCCCAAAATTGTGCGCGTTTTGAAGGACAAAAGGTCCCCGTCTTCCCAAAAATTCATTTTCCCTACCCTTTGCCCTTCTTGTGGGACGCGCCTTGTTCAAGACGACGAAGTGTACGTGCGCTGCCCGGCTGGGTTTCAGTGCCCTGAGCAAAATTTGGAAAGTCTTATTCACTTCGCCAGCCGAGACGCTTTTGATATTGAAGGCCTTGGCAACAAAAATATGGAGTTCCTTTACAAAACAGGGCGCGTCACGTCCTTTGCGGATATTTTTACGCTGCAGGCACGCAATGAACCTTTGAAAGAGCAGGCCAAAACAACCCAAAGTTTGTTTAAAGATTACTCTTCTGAGCGGCAAGATTCCTCTTCGCGCCCTTCGCTTCTCCCCAAACCTCTCGAACAAGAAGAGGGTTGGGGCTTGCTTTCTGTCCGAAAACTGTGGACGGCGATTCAGGCGCGGCGTTCTATGGCGGCAGAGCGGTTTTTGTACGCCTTAGGAATTCCTCAAGTTGGCAAGCTAACGGCGGTGTTACTGATGCAGCATTACAAAACTTTTGAAAATTTTTTGAAAAGCTCCGCGGAAGAATGGGTTACTATTGAAGGGATCGGTAAAAAAATGGCTACTGCTATTGAAGATTTCCTCAATCAACCGGACGTGAAGAACCGCATTCAGGACCTTTTGCACGTTGTAACGCCTTTGGCTTTTGTCCCCGCAAGCGAGGCGGGCGGCACGTTGTCAGGGAAAACGGTTGTTTTTACGGGAAAACTTGAACGCCTTAGCCGCACGGAAGCAAAGGCCCAGGCCCTTCGCCTTGGAGCAAAAGTCGTCTCCGCTGTTTCTGCACATACGGATTTTGTCGTTTTAGGGGCCGATGCTGGCAAAAAAAAGGCGGACGCAGAACGCCTGGGCCTTAGAATTTTAAGCGAAGAAGATTGGCTCACCTTAATTTCTAAGCCTGCGGACAGTTAAAGAAAGAGGGAGGAACCTTTCCGTCTTGCATTTCCTCCAAAAAACTTTCCCATCTTTACGAAAAATTAATATCTTCGCGTTAGACTTCTAGAATAGTCAACAAAAACAAAAAAAGTAAAAAATGATTTCGCCCGTTGTTTTTTTAAACATAATATGCTTTTTATTTTTTATTTTTCCCGCATCTTTTTCTGTGCGTTATGCACGGCAGCTTGTTTCTGTTCCCCTCTTTAAAAAGTAGAGCTCATGTCCGACTTATTTGATTCCTTCTTTCATGTTTTATCGGATATTGATCAGTTTTTTTGGGCTTATATCGGGTTCGTTATTCTTTTTGCAAGTGGAATCTACCTTACCTTTAAAACGAAAGGGTTTCAATTCCGCGTTTTAGGCAATATCCCCAAATGTTTTAAGGACTTGCTGAACTCTGGAGAGAATTCCTCTCGAGGGATTCACCCTATTCGTCTTTATTTTGCGTCCGTTAGCGGCATGGTCGGGCTCGGAAACGTTGTCGCTGTCATGTTGGCCCTTGCGAAGGGAGGTCCAGGTGCGTTACTTTGGCTCTGGATCGCCTGCTTCCCCGGCATGTTGGTTAAGTATTCAGAAATCTACCTTGGCATTCGTTACCGCGTTCCGAACGAACAAGGCGGCTACGACGGCGGCCCCATGTTTTACCTCAAAAAAGCTTTTAAAGGTTCAACCATCCCAACCATTGTGAGCGTTTTGTTGTGTATTTATGGCGTGGAAGTTTTTCAGTTTGACGTCATCTCGGATGTTTTAACGCGAACATTTCATCTGGATAACCTTTTTGTCACTTATGACGCCTCCGTAGAGCCGTTAAATTGGGGGAAATTTTTTGTAAGTTTGGGCCTTCTCTCTCTATCGCTTTATATCGTTTTAGGTGGCATTCGGCGCCTCAGCCAAGTTTGCAGTTTCCTGATGCCGATTTTTATCGTTGCCTATGTCGGCATGTGTCTTTATATTATCTTTCGTTGCTCCGCTCAAATTCCTTCGGTTTTAAAAGAGGTTTGCCTGTCGGCTTTTTCAACCAAGGCGGCAACGGGAGGCATCCTAGGAAGTACCGTACTTTTGGCGGCACAACAGGGGATTTCGCAGGCTGTTTATTCAGGCGATATTGGAATCGGCTACGACTCCATTATTCAAGCCGAAACACGCGCCCTTTTGCCTCAATTGCAGGCCAGGCTTGGCATTTTTTCTTTGCTAACGGATAACGTCATTTGTTCTCTTAGCATTCTTGTCGTTCTTTTGACGAATGTGGGACCGCTGCCTCTTAAGCCGGATCAGTTTGTCGGCCATGCGTTGGCTTGCCATTTTCACCATGCGGACCTTTTTATGGCTATATTCATTTTCTTAGCAGGATTCACAACCATTATAGCGTACTTAGCGGTAGGCGTAAAATCGGCTTTTTATTTGAAAGGAAAGACTGGGAAACGCATTTATTTGGCTTACGCCATTTTTGCCTTCATATTTTTTTCCTTTGCCGACCAAGAAAATGCACGCATTGTGATGAGCCTTTCTTCGGGGCTGCTTGTTGTGTTTAACCTTTTGGGGATTTTGAAATTGAACAAGTTTATCAAATTCAAGTAGCGCCTCGTGCTGCAACCTCCTTCCTCAAAAGCCACGCAAGAAAAGCGCCTGATGCGCGAAGTCGCGCCCCGCCCACCCTATTAAAATAGCACAAAATAGTTAAAATATAAATAATAATTTTTTTTTGTAACACTCCCATTTTATTTACAATTATTTAACGTTTTTCTGATACCCTGCTGAGGGTGGGTGGGAAGTAACTTCATTTTTGTTGTCTTGAATGTTTTGAAAACATTTCCTATCTTTATCGGAGGGCGGAGAGAGTCCGTCTTCATCACTCTATTCCACGCTTTTGGACCGATATTTTATTTCGCGTTTTTTCATTCTCCTCAACACGAAAATAACATCTCCCCTAGAGGTCCAAGAAGGATATTAGATCTCCTGTAAAAATAGAAAAAAATCATCGGTTTTAATCAGGGGGATCTTTGGGTCAAGGAGATACCAAAAAGTTTGTATACGCGCTTTTATGACGCTCTAATTTTCAAAAAAACAGCCAAAATTACCAAAAACTTGAAAAACTGAGAGAATTGACTTTTGCAGGAGGTCTATTTCTTTTCCAAATCTCTATACTGTGCATACTCCGTTTGTGGAGACATATAGGTCGTTGCATCCCAAAGAAAAGAGGACACGTTCTCTAGGCTTTTTTTGTGCTGCGCAGACAACGTGAGTCCCTTAGTAAGGGCTGTTTTGCAAGCGGACGCACAGGCATGAAGAAGTTCGTAAGCCACAGTTTGTAGAGATCGACACCATCGTGTAAAAGCGAAAGGCCTTGAAGGGTGTGCGCAATGGAGGCAGGTTGGGCCTCCTGTTTCACCCGCTTTTCCGCGTCCTCAAGAAAGGAATGAAGGCCGTTAAGTTGTGCCAAAAAGGACGCCCCACAAGGAACGCCCATGCTTCGTCCGAACTTCAGAACAGAAAGAATCTGCGCCTCGTCTTGTTCGCTCAGCCCCCCTGCCCTTTTCGAAAATTTCTTTATCGCACTCCCATTTTTTTCAAATTTCTCTTTGGCCTGAAGGGCGATAGCCCAAACGTCGTTTTCGCTCAATTCGGAGTCAAAAATATACTTAAGGGTATGCTCGTGCACACATAAGAACATCTTTATTTTCTCTTTAGCGTATTAAGATCTCAGTAAATAATGAAATTATATCATAATTTTACTTATTTAGACCTGCTGCAAAACACGATTTTTGCTTGGAGAAGTTGCTAACAAAAAAGGACTTTCGCCGCATGTCTATTGTGGGCATGTAACTTTTTTCTTGCAACTTGCTCACTATCATGTTCATATTAAGGTGTTCTCTCTATTTCACAGGTTTATTTTTTATGTTTTCACACAATCTATCCAAAGCAGCAGGCCTTTGTTTTCTTTTTTTAGCAACGAGTACTGGGGGGGGGGAAGCTAAAAAGAACAACGAGACAAATTGGAGGTATAACGCGGCCACTAATACTTTGACAATAGTCCAAGAACGTATTGAAACAGTGCGAGGACAACTACAAACCTCAGCGGCTATTATACAAAATTATGAAACGATGATGACCTCAGCGAAGCTAGTTTCGAAAGCACAAGCGTCTGCTCTCGCAGAAAGCCAACAGAAACTCGATTCAACAGAGGAATCAAAAAAAGGGCTCGAAGAAGAAAATGCGAACCTGAAAAAGAGAGTAAGAGACTTAGAAGATCTGGTCCTAAACCGAGAGAAAGAGAAAGAATCGATCTCCATAAGCCTAGCGGAAGCTAACGAAACGCGTGATAGAGCCGTTAAAGGACAAAAGGCTACTGACAGAAAACTGAGTAGTCTAGACACGAAATATAAGAAGCTGGAGGGACAATTGGAGAGCACGAAGTTGGAAAATACGATTTTAAATGAGAGGCTGGACAGCGCGGAAAGGGAAAAAGACTCGTCGCGGGAGGAAATCGCGAAAAAACCTAAAATAAGCGCCGAACGGGAAGCTTACTTAAGTAAGAAGTTAGAGGAGAGAGATAAACAAATTGCCGATTTGGAAGAATTGTTAATAAAAAAAGAGAAAGCACTCGCAGAGTGGCAAAGCAGCATGAATCTAGACTGAACCGCAGGTAATTTACAGGGAATTCCGCTTTAGGATACCCTAGAGCCCAACTCGTGGAGCGAGCTTTAGGGGTGGAGTTTTAAAGCTGGCTACGCTGACTCCTATCGGCGCTATAAATTCTTTACGGCAAATTGAGGTGCACGCTTTTGGGAACGTCGCTGAGCTGGCCCTTCTTCAAAATCACAATGCGATCCCCGTATTTCCACGCCTGATCCATATTGTGCGTAATCATGATGGCGGTTTTTTGTTCCGCCCTCAGAATTTTGTTGGTCAACGCCAGCAGCGTCTCCGAAGACTGCGGATCCAAAGCAGCCGTAAATTCGTCCAAAAGAAGCAAATCATAATCCGCCAAAATCGCCATAACAAGGCTCAGCGCCTGACGCTGTCCGCCGGATAAAGCGCTCACTTTTTCGTTCAAACGATTTTCTAAATCCATATGGAGCACGCTTAATTTTTCGCGAAACAAAGGAACGCGCCGCGCCGCAAAACACGGAAGAAGCGACCGCCGCTGCGCGCGCCGGTAAGCAAAGGCCATATTTTCGAAAATCGTCATATTTTCAAGCGTGCCCGCCCGGGGGTCCTGCAAAACGCGCGTTATTTTTTTCGTGCGAAGACGAACCTGCCCGGCGCTTGGGACCGTCGCTCCGGAAATAACGTTAAACAACGTCGATTTTCCCGCACCATTTTCGCCAATAACAACCAAGAATTCCCCGACGGGAACCTGTAAATTCACGCGGTCCAAAACGGTTTTCCCCGAAAACTGAACGGAAACATTATCTAAGTGCAACATAGTCGCCTCCTTTTGCGGAGAGCCATCACGCTCAGAATGAGAAGGCCCGAGATGAGGTTGACGTCACTTGATTTGAGGTTGAGGCATTCGAGTTCCAGCGCTAACCCCATAAAAAAGCGATAGAGGACGGCCCCCGCGAAGCAGCCCAGCAACTGGAGAAATAAATTTTGGAAGGGCATGATTTTTTCCCCAATCACAACCGAGGCCAGCCCGACAATAATAAGGCCCGTTCCGCTGCTAACATCGCAAAAGCCTTGCCTTAGGCTCGTCAAACTCCCCGCCAAGCCTATCAGCGCGTTGCTGAGGGCCAAACCGAGGAACGTCATTTTTTTGACAGAAATGCCGGATAATTGCGCGAGCTGGGGATTTTGCCCAACGGCGCGCAAGGCGAGACCCCAATCCGTCCTTAACATGTAGCCCAACATAAGAACGGTAGCCGCACAAAAAATGTACAAGCCGGTAAGTTGCGCCCCCTCCGGAAGCGTTATATTGGGCGCGTCTTTGAGAACGCGGAGGTTGATGGAATAGAACATAAAGGCGACAAGAATTCCCGCCAAAATGTCTTTCACTTTCAAAAAGATATTGAGGACGCCCGTGACGGCGCCCGCTACGCTGCCGGCCAAAAAGGAGGCGGCAAGGCTGACGGGAATGGGGTAGCCTTTTGTGAGGAGGACGCTCGCGGTGCATGCCCCAAACACAAAACTTCCTTCGCAGGTTAAGTCGGTGAAGTTAAGGACGCGCAAAGTTAAAAAAAGAGCGACGCCAAGGAATCCTTGTAGAAGGCCTAAATCAACGCACGTGGCAATTTCGGCCCCCCCCATCATGGCAAAACCTTTTGCGCCCGTTTCAAAAGCGCATCCGGAAAAGTTAAAGCGCATGTTTTGGCCGCTTTTTGGTTGAGGACAAGAAGCGTTTCTTGCGGGTACTCCACGCGCGTCGCGAGATTCGTCGCCGAAAGCCGCTGTTTTAAGATGAGCTTGGCGGTTTGCACACCTATTTGATATTGATTCGGCCCAAGCGCCGCCACGGCGCCTTTAGGAACAATATCCGTATCGCTCACATACACAGGGGTTTTGCTTTTGTTGGCCATGGAGATAATGCTAGGCAGGGCGCTGAGCGCTGTATTGTCATTGCTAATAAAAAGGACGTCAACCTTTTTCGCCAAATTGCTTACGGCGGCAGGGACATCAAGCATTTTCGCAGCGACTTGCGGAACAAGTTGTATTCCCCTTTTCGCCAAGATCGGCTCGAGGCGCCGAAGCAGCGTGATCGAATTGGCTTCGCTAGGATTGTACAAAAAGCCCAACCGCTTAAGGCCCGGCTGAATCTCCACAAACAGATCAATTTGTGGCTCCAAAGCAATAAAATTCGAGACGCCTATAATGGACGTGGTGTTCGACAGTAAGCCGGCCGCTTTAGGGTCAGTGACAGAGCTAAACACAAACCGCGTTTTCCCGTTTTGAGCGCAACGCAAAAAACTTTGCGCGGCCAATGTTCCGATACCCACAATAAAATCGGCCTTTTGGCTCACAAACTTGTCGGTAATTTGCTGAGCAGTGGCGGCGTTTCCTTGGGCGGATTCAATTTTGACGTCAAGCGGAATATTGAGTTTTTGGAACTCGGCCTGAAGCGTTTCTTGAATGCCCCGCGCGGTTTCGTTCAGAGCTTCGTGATCGACAATTTTGTTGATACAAACTTTAAACGCCGGTGTCTTTTTAGCGCACCCTGTTTCGAAAAAACACACACCTACAAGGCAGGCCACCGCAAAGGTTGCCGCACCTTTTGTTCTTTTATTTTTCAAAAAATTTCTCATATTTTTTCTCCCTTTTTTTTAAAACTCTTTTATAACCCCCGTAGGGCTCACTTTGCAAAAACCGAGCGACGCGCCCAATGGTTGTGAGGCTGACGCCTGTTTCGGCGCGAATGGCGCGGTAGGTTTTGTTTTGGGCGATCAGTTGGCATACCGCCCACCGCTCGGCAAAATCTTTTAATTCCTTTGGGGTGCAAAGATCCATCAAAAAGACATAGACGTCTTCGACAGTTTCTAGGTCCAGAAAGGCTTCACAAAGATCAACAACAAGATCACTTTTAAAAGACTTGCTTGCCATGCGGCGCTCTTGTTTTGTCTCTTTGTATTATCATAGTAGTACAGTAAGGCACGTTTGTCAAACAATTTTTTAGCCCAAACGGGCGGGAGCGCTGTCAAATTTTTAGCATCTTTCTTCTTGGATCATGGCTTTGCCAAAGTCCCAAAGAATCCGATAGTTTATTTCAGCCTATAGCTAAGCGGCTTGAAAAATTTGCAAAAAAAATGTAAACCCTATTAGTGATTTTTGTTAACGGTTTTAATTTGGCTTACAGTACAGATTTTAGAAAGAGGGTATTGGAACATTACGCGAAAAGT
>BNTO01000014.1 GCA_025996655.1 Alphaproteobacteria bacterium | reverse complement strand
TGGGCTTCTGCCTTGGACGCCGCCGCATTTTCTGCAGATTGGGCTGTTGCCGCTCCTTATGACGGGGACGATGTTCTTGCAACAAAAATTGTCGCCGCAGTCGGCCGACCCCGCGCAGAAAAAGATGATGAACTTTTTACCGTTCGTTTTCCTTTTTATGTTTTCGTCGTTTCCCGCCGGGTTGGTGTTGTATTGGACGCTAAGCAATTCGTTTGCGATCGGGCAGCAGATGTGGGGAGCGAGGGGGAAGGGCTAGTGTGTGGCGCGCGTCCCTCCTCTTTCCTAACTCTTTTCTTCGTCTTTCCTTTAACCGTCCCGTGTTCTCCCCGAAGCGTCTTTCTCGTCCTTTTTCGTTTTTTTTGTTTTTTGTGAACGTCAAGTGGTCGTGAAGATGAGTTGTTCTATTACGATGGCTATCTTCTTGTATTGAGCCTTCTCTTTTTCCCGTTTCGCTGGATTCGTCAATGTCGTTGCTAATAAACGTTCGAGTTTTTCCTCGCTCAATTCCTTCGTTGTTTCCGCCCTTTCTTCCGCTGCAGCTGATGTATCCGAGTCCAAAAGAGTGTTTTTGCTCTCGCGGTGCGCAGCCAGAAGCTTTGTTGCTGTTTCGGCTGCAGAGAAGCACAGCACCGTGAAGCGGTTCAGCAACCCTTTCAACGATTTTCCTTCGTATTTTGCGCTCGGTGCCTCGAGGCAGTGTTACAAGACGGAGTCTTTTCTCCGTCCGCACCACGCATTAATATAGTTTCTTTGGTACTGGCTTAGCAATTCGCTCTCTGCGATTATCTTCGCTGTCGTGAGCCCTCTGGTGTTTTTCTCTGTCCCTCTTTCATCTTCTTCTAGAAGCAGTTCAATTTTCAAAGTGCTTCCCTCATTGCACTTCATCGGTAAGTCTTCCAAAAGCATGGGTGGGTCTATGCTTTGGATCCCTTTTTTGCTGGTCTCTTGAAAGGGGCGGCTCAAACCGATTAGAGGTGTATTGAGTAAGATAGTCGTTGAGCTCGTAGGCGGTATGTCGCCCAATTAGTTTAGTGTAATTTCTGGAGTAACGTTCTCAACCCAAGAGCGTTCCCTTGTTTCGAGAGTCTTCTTGTCAAGAGCGATGTTTATTTCACCTCTTTCTTTCAAGGAATTTTCCGCCCATTCCGTGACCAAGTCTTCTTTATAAGTATCGTAAGCCCATGCGCTTCCCGGGTGTAGTTTGTAATTTTTCACTTTAAAATATCGCGTGTCCGGAGATATACGAATGACCTTGTACATACGTTGCTCTGTCCAATTCTTCGTTTGCAAGCACATACCCATCATTTGTCTCACTTTTTCCGCCTCCCAACAAACTTTCAACAGTCTCAGCACGACGTTTCGGTTCATACCAACCATCCCATTAATTATCTCGTAGTCGGCGAGAGGGTGCGACGCCTGACTTGTCGGCGACGCCAAAACGCCTAGCAACCCAAGAGCGGCTATAATTTTCTTCCCATTCATACGATTCTCCTTATATCAGTGCCTATGCGAAACCCTGGCCACGCCCGCGGCAAAGGCATAAATTTCGCACCGATCCCACATGCTTTAGAGTAAAGGCAAAAAGCACAAAATGCAACAAAAAAATTTACCCCTTGGCTTTTTTGTTTCGAGTGGCCTTTCCCGCTTTGTCCCAGAAGGACGCGGCCGGGCAACAACAGCCTAGACAAACTTCCCCTTTCCTTAAAGCAAAACGGCTTGCACAAAAATCTTGACAACTGTCCTTCCGCTGTACATAACGAATGCGGGTTTTGGTTCTGTTTTTTTAAGAGGTTTTTATGATGAGTCATTTTTTACAGTGTCCCTTGTTGGATTGTTGTCTTTGAGTAACGTGTGTTTGGGATCTAGGAAACCAACCGACCCTGAAGAGAAAGCAAAGAGAAAGGAACTGGAGACAACCCTGATTAATCTGTTTAGGGGTGGCATACCGCTCGGAAACGGTGAAAAAAATATATATACACACGTCTTTAAATTTACGCAGGAAGGCGTCACACTCGTTGACGAAACGGGTCAAGAGACCAAAGTACACACACAACCGGAGGAAACGGAAGAGCCAAGAGAAAACGAATAAACGGACCATTCCTGGCCCGGCTGCCTAATGGACCACCCAGACGACGCGCGGGGACGGAGGAAGCCCGGCCCGTTCGGAAGAGAAAGTGCCAGCCTTGAGGTCCGCGCTCGCTTCCGCGAGAGCGGGCCTCCTTTTTTACCGAAACTTTAAGGTGGAAAGGCCAAGCAGCGCTAAAATCAACGAAATGATCCAAAAGCGAATGGTGACCGTCGCCTCAGGCCAGCCTTTTTTTTCAAAATGATGATGAATCGGCGCCATGAGGAATATCCGCCGGCCATGGCTAATTTTAAAAAAGAAAATTTGGAGCAACACGGAACCGGCTTCTAAAACAAAAACGCCCCCAACAATCGCCAAGACAAGCTCATGATGCGTGAGGAGGGCCACCGTCCCAAGGACAGCGCCAATCGACAAAGAGCCCGTATCGCCCATAAAAACTTTGGCAGGAGGGGCATTAAACCACAAAAAAGCAAGGCTGCCGCCAATAAGGGCCCCCAAAAAAACGGCGAGTTCGCTGGATTGGGGAATATAAGGGATGTACAAATAATTCGAAAAGTGCATATGCCCCACCAAATAGCTAATAAGGACAAAGCATCCCGCGACATAAATAGCCGGCATAATCGCCAAGCCATCGAGGCCGTCCGTCAAATTGACGGCGTTCGACGTCCCCGTGATCACAAGGAACCCCCACAAAAAATAAAAAATGCCGAGGAAAAGAGAGAAATGTTTAAAGAAAGGAATGGGGACGCGTAGGGCAAGATCCTCCGGCGTGAGATAGATAATGACAACCGTTATAAGAAGCGAAAGGGCTGCCTGCACCGCCAATTTCCAGCGAGCGCTTAAGCCGTTGGAAGTCTCCGCCGACAATTTGACCCAATCATCATAAAAGCCGAGGAGGCCAAAGGCAATCAGGGCAAAAAGGGAGATGCCGACAAAAGGATTTGCGAGAGAACTCCACAAAAGAACGCCGGTGAGCGTTGAGCCTAGAATTAAAATGCCGCCCATGGTAGGGGTGCCGGATTTTGCGAGGTGCGTTTGGGGGGCGCAGGAGCGGATGGGTTGTCCGTTTTTCTGCTGTCTTTTTAAAAAACGAATAAAAGGGCCACCGCAAAACAACCCAACGAAGAGCGCCGTCAACAAAGCGCTGGCAATACGGACCGTAATGTATTGGAAAACGTTAAAGTAAGAAAAGTGAGCCCGCAGCAGCCCCGCCAAAAAGTAAAGCATACATCACAACAAAATCACCCCTTCCCCTGTCTTTCCTAAAATAAAGCGTTCCATCTTGTTTTCTTGCTTCAATTACGCAATTCTTGATTTTGGGGGGAAGAAGTTCTTAAACAGACACTTTGGATTTTAAGCGTATCCATCAGGATATTCAATTTCATTTTTGGCCTAAATTTTTAAAGAAAGGGGGGCCGGCCTTTTTTTTATTTTTTTTAGGCATAACGGGAGAAATCATCGCGGAGGACACAAGCGAACTGGATTTAGCTTTAAAAAAATGGAATGCTGTGGATCAAGAGATTCGCCAGAAACAATCTTTGTCTTCCCCAAAAAAAGAGTTTAATCAAGACGCCAAAGCTCAAACGTCGCCGCCTTCCCCTCTTTTTGCGCCCCAAGAATCGGTGGCTATTACGGCTCCTGTTCCGGTCCCAAAAACTCGGCACAATGCCTTTTCTGAGGAAAAAATTCTTCAGATACGAAAATCTTTGGCCGCCGGCAAGAGACAAGGAAAGCAGCCTTTAAAAAAGAGTTCAAGTCCCAACACACAAGAAAAAAACGAATTTAATCAAGAGGCTTTAGCGCCGTCTGCCCCTTTTTTTTCAACAAAAGAAGCCGTTGCTATTCCTGTTGTGAGAGAGGGAAATCTTGGCCGCCCCATCCCGCCGCCCCTTCAAAAAAGTGCCCTTCCTAAGCTTAACAAGCCCAACGCGGCAACAAAGATTGCCGTGCACAATCCCGCACTGCCTCCTGCGCCACAAAAGCTCGATACGGTCGCCCCCCAACCCACAGAGCCCGCGCCTTTAAATTTTTTGAAGAAGGCGCCTGTTTCTGGGGGGATTATTATTCCAACAAACTCGCCCCTTTTGGGATTGCGTAGTCTCAATGTGGGCACACAACCTACAAAAAAGGATCCGGCTTCAAAAAAGAGTCCGCCTCAAGCCCCCAATTTCTCTCTTGTGGCGCAACCCGCCCCTGTCCAAGCCCTTAAGCAACAACAAAAAGATTTTTCTCAAAAATTTATTCCTGTCCCAGTGAAAGAGACAAAAAAGGAAGAGACGCTTGAACCAAAAAAGGTGGATGCGCCGCCTCAAGAATCCGCCCAAAAGTCCGAAGAAAAAATGCCGAAAGTTTTAGAAATAAAAATGGAAACGCCTCCTCAGGCGGTCCCCCCAAAATCCGAAGAAAAAGCGCCTTCTGAAGCAGAGGCACCCTCCGAAAAAGACACCGCAAACAAAGCCGAGACTCTTCCCAAGGAAGAATTTAGCCCTCTCCTTCTTCAAGAAAAGCCCCAGACCGAAGACAAAGTTACAGAAACCGATTTGCATGTCGACAAAGAAACCTACGCCGCTATCCCCATCGCCGTGATTACAACAACCGAAGAACCTAAAGTTAAATTTTCAGGCGATTTGTGCACTTTCATCAGCACGGCCATGCAAGAGGACACTTCAGCAGGCAGCAAAGGCGAACCGCACATTAGTTTTGGCTGGGCCAATTTGGCTTTGGAAGTGGCAGGGGCGTTCAAGGGCGATTTTCACTATAAAGCCGCTATGAATTTAAGAGTTGTCCCAGGCGACATAAGCGCTGACGAGGCTTATGTAGAAGTTTCGGGGCGCTATGGCACGTTTCAAATGGGAAATTTGAAAGGAGTCGAAGCGACGTTTATTAATGATGCAACCAGTTTATTAGGCGGAACGAGCGGCGTTGACGGGTCCATTTTTGATTTATTTACGCCCGCCGCGGGCTCGCCGCACACGCACCACCTCGCAGGCTATACCAAAAAAGCCACAAAAATCTCGGCTTACACGCCGCGTTTTGCGGGTTTTCGCGTCGGGGTTAGCTTCTGCCCCAATCCGCATCATGTGGGGTGGGATACGCCTTCGGGGAAATCTTATGCCGACGTCAATACAAATGACGACTCTGTCTTTCATAACGCCGACATGGAAAAGCGCATGAACGTTGCCGTAGGGATTAATTTTCAGCAAGAGGTCCAAGATCTTATTTTTGATGCGTCCCTTGTTGCTGTTCGCGAAAAAACAACGATGACCAAGGAATTAAAAAAAGCATCGGAATCCGAATCAGGCGACGCGAGTGTCTCCTACACCCTTACGACGCCTATAGCATTAAAAAAGGATACGTCTTACCAAGCGTCGGGGTCGATTACTTACAAAAAATTTCAAATCGCTGCGGGCTTTATTAACAACGGAGAAATAAACCTCCCCAAAGATCTCGACGATGCGGAAAAATTAACGCGCTACGGACTGCATCTTGGCAATAGCGGAAAAGCGTGGAATATTGGCGGGAAATATACCTTGGGGTGTATTGATCTGGCTATTGCCCAGCACAAAACAAGCCGCCGCGTCACCAATTACAGTTACGCTTCCGGAACATTTCGCACCTTTACCGTAGACTGCCAACTTTTTAATGGGGTTCAAGCTTTTGTTGAAGTGACGCATGTCAACACACAAACAGACAAAAGCGTGGCAGGGCTTTACAAAAAACCTGAAAAAAACAAAGGAACCGCCATTTTTGTAGGGTCTAAAGTGAGTTTTTAGTGGGGCTGAGAGGCTTAAACGATGGGAAAAAAGTTTGAATGTTAGGAGGCAAATTTCGCACAATGCACGATATGAAAGTCCCTTATTTAAAAAATCCCATGAAAAAACATCTTTGCTTGCTGAGTTTTCTTTTTTTGAGCGCCTGCCAACAAAGAACTGAGAATGTGTCCGCATCCTCGGAATCACTTCCCACGTTTGAAGAACTTGAGAAACGAGGGTTTCTTGTGAGAGCTCCTTCGAATCCGCAAGAAAGCTCGGACGCGAGTCCCGAAAATTCTCAAGTTCTTCAAGAAAAATCAGAACCTAACGTCCTGCCAGATTATCCCTACACGCTTGAAGAACTGCAAGAAAAAGTTAAGGGCCCCAATTTTGATATTAATGAACAACATTATGACTTAGAATATAGTACATTAGCTTGTCTCGCCGCAGCAAAAAATGACCTCGACTATGTGAAATTTTGCACGGAACATGGAGCTAATCTGGATCCTGGTTATAGCGAAGCAAAGTTTAGCCACCCGTTACATTCAACAACGGACGTTACTATCGCTGAGTACTTACTTAAAAACGGTGCCGATGTAAATTGGGGAATAGGATCGAAATGCTATACCCCTTTGCATATTTTTGCCAGCCGAGGGGATTTGAAGATGGTTGAATTGCTCCTAAAATATCATGCTAATGTCAACCAACGCATTGGTTCTGCCGATTGTGGGGCCCCGCTTCATTGGGCTTGTCAAGGTTGCGCGGAGAATTTTGATGGGTGGGGCCGAGCACGCCATCCGCAACATCTTGAGGTCGTTAAATGTTTGGTCAAGCATGGCGCATCTATCAATTTAGAGGGTTGGTATGGCGAAACTCCGCTTTTTTATGCGGAACAGGCGAAGAATCAGCCCATCGTCGATTTTTTGAAGGAAGAGCAGAAAAAGATCCCCAAATATCCCTACACGCTTAAGGAATTGGAGGAAAAAGTAAAAGACAAGAAATTCGATATGAATCGCGAGTACAACGATCCCAAAAAAGACGGAAACAACTTGACATTGCTTGAGTTAGCTGCCGACAATGACGACCTCCCTTACGTCCAATGTCTTATAGAACATGGCGCAAAAATCAAGAATGCCAAGCCCCTCTTTCTAACGACGGATGTTGCCGTTGCAGAGTACTTGCTCAAGCACGGTGCCACGGCTTACATCAATGAAGAACCTAACATGGGCTGGGGCAGCCAACCTGCTCTCACCAATGCGGCTGGAAGGGGGGACGCCGAAAAAGTAAGATTGCTTTTAAAATACAAGGCTGATGTGCATGTGTTGGGTGGGATAGCGATGACAGAGGCGTGCGAATGCGGTATGCATGGATCCAGGCATCCCCCTCATCCAAAACCCAATGAGATCCCTCACTATTTTGAAGTTGTAAAACTCTTGGTGGAAGCCGGTGCAAGAGTTAATATTATAAATGGCGTGGGAGAAACGCCTTTGGACATTATCGGCAAACGCATAGAGTGGGCGGAGACGGAGGCATTGAAGGAGGAAGGGCGCAAAATAGAAACCTATCTTGTAGAACAACGGCGCTTAAGCTCTTAAAACAAAAGGACGTTCCTATTGAGAAAAATTCTGTCTTTCGCTCGACGTCCTCCTCTCACAAGAGGAAATTTTCCCCCAACAGGTGGTGAAACAAAGAGGTTGCTCCCCACCCACCCTCACAGGGTAGCAGAAAAATGTTAAACAATTGTAAACAAAATATAAGTATTCCGAATGACCTTTTTTCACTATCTCTTAACTATTTTGTGCTATTTTAGTTGGGTGGGCGGCAATCTCTTTGTTGCACCGCCTGTTGGGGGAAAATTTCCTCTTGTGAGAGGAGGACATCTCCTCTTTGAAAAAAGGCGGAAAATTAAGTCCCATTCAGAACACGTCGCAACGCATCATGAAGCGCCTCATTGCTCCCTAAAAGACTCTCCGGCAGATCGTCCAAAACAGCCGTATACCCTCCGGCCTCGCGAATCAGCAGTGCTCCAGCAGCCTTATCCCAAAGCGGCAGCTGCGTTTCAAAAAAGGCGTCAAACCGCCCCGCCGCCACAAAAGCCAAATCAAGCGTACACGCCCCAAAATGCCGAAAAGCGCCCACTTTCCCAATAAGAGACTGAAGTTTATGGGGCGCGCTTTTCGCGTAGCGCTCGCCAAAAACAGAGCCGGTACTAATAACCGCTGCCTCCAAACTTTTGCGACCCGAAACGCGAATGCGCTGATTGTTCAAGAAAGCGCCACATCCCTTTTCGCCCCAAAAAAGCTCATCGGTAATAGGGTTAAACACAACGCCCGCTACAATGTCCTGGTGATGCTCAAGCGCAATGGAAACGGCAAAATGTGGCACGCCATGCCAAAAATTGGTTGTTCCATCAAGAGGGTCCACAATCCAACGATATCCACCATTTTGCTCAAAACGCGAGCGTGGATTTTTTGCGGGAACCTCGCCGCGCTCTTCGGACAGAAAATCGTACTCCGGCCGCGCGTGCGAGAGCTCCTCCAACAAAATATCTTCCGAACGACGATCCGCCGTTGTAACAAAATTCCCAAAATCTTTTCGAGAAACTTGAAGCTTTTCCAATTCGCAAAAATCGCGCACAAGCCCCCGCGCAGCCTTCTGGACGGCCAAAATCATGACATTCATCACCGAAGAAGAACGTCCGGGAAGCCCTAACATAAGTATCCTTTCGTCCTATTTTCCTTTTCGTTTTCAAAATGGCGCCCCTTGCGCCTCTTCGCAAGGCCGAAAATGTTGGGAAGCCTAATCCTTTGCGCGCTCAACATAGCTGCCGTCCGACGTATTCACCACGATTTTCATACCCGAATCAATATGCTGAGGCACCAAAATGCGCAAGCCATTATCCAAAACGGCCGGTTTGTAAGACGCACTTGCCGTTTGCCCTTTTACGACAGGATCCGCCTGCTCCACCGTGGCCACAACCGTCGCAGGAAGCTCCGCGCTAAGCACTATGCCCTCATAAAAAGAAAGCGTGACGAGCATGCCATCCTGCAAAAAACGCACCGAATCGCCCAAAACATCCTGATCCAAATAGATTTGGTCAAAGGTGTCAACATCCATAAAAACGAGAGTGTCCCCCTCGGCATACAAATATTGATGCGCTTTTTCATCCAAAAAAACGCGCTCAATTTCTTCTGCCGACCGAAAACGCTCATTAAGCTTCGTGCCATCCAAAACGCCCTTCAATTCAGCCTGCGTATACGCGCCCCCCTTGCCGGGCTGGACGTGAAGCGTTTTGACAACAACCCACAATTTGTCTTGATATTCGACAATATTGCCGACACGCATTTCATTAATTCCAATTTTCATAAACGCCTAAAAACAAAAAGTAGCGGAGGAGGGACTTGAACCCCCGACACGCGGATTATGATTCCGCTGCTCTAACCAACTGAGCTACTCCGCCAAAAATCTAAAAAACAGAGAAAAAACACCTTTGAGTGTAGCGGGCAGGAGGCTGTTTCGTCAAGATGGCAGCAGAAATTCAGAAGCGGCCTATACAGGGATTTAAAAACATGGGCGTAGAAAATGTTTTGATAGGACCAACCAAGATATGTTATACAGGAAAGTGTGGAGGAGCATAAGCGCTCAAAGATGATTAACAATAGACCTCTTTTTCTTTCTTTTTCTGGGAATCTGTTTCCCAACCGAAGTGGGATTTTGTTCCCAACAACCTGAAAAAAGCGAAAAGGCTATTTGTATGGCAACTTCTGCAGACAAGCAGAGAATAATTGAGATTATAAAGGGAGCTTAGAGATTCCCCACGGCTTAATGCAGGGGGTCTTTTTAAGCGAAAAATATGAAACCGATAAGGCTTGTGAGAAAGCCGTTGAAGCTTGGATTAGACAAAAGAAAGATCCTCTCGTCTATTTCCTTTTCTTAAGCCGCTGGAGCGAGGAATAGTTCGAAAGTGGAAACTATCAGAAAGCTAAAAGGGAAAGTTCAATGGCGCAACTTTTAGAAAGAAAATCCAAGCATGTCGTTGTAACACTCGGAAAGGAGCCTCGAAAGATTTGGGGAAAGTACAAGAGGGGAAACGCTCTTAACTGTGAGCTTATCGATACCAACCGGCTCAAAACACAAGAGGAGTTAGGAGTTAGAGGAACCTTTGTATCGTTATTAAGTCTGAGGCCTCGTCTTCTGCAAGTTCTTCTTCGTCCTCCGAACCTCAGACTCTAGCAAATGAAATAGATCTTTTTAACTTACGAGAAGAAAGCGAACAGGTCGTAGCCCGTGTTTCGCTTTACTCTGTTTATAATCTCAGAAGTAGAAAGGAACTCGAAGGTAACCTCGAATTTTCCAAGGCCAGCAAGCTGAAACAAAAAGCTCGTACGGTTATGCCTATTTTTGAAACGGCAGAAAAACATCCGGAAATTCAACATCTTCTTGAGTTTTTGTCTCTGAACAAAAAGTCAGGCGAAGACTCGATAGCCTATCGGGACGATATCCTTTACAGTTTCACAGCGGGTTTCCTTTCATACGGCGTTTCCTCAACAGAAATGGAGATGGTTTTAGACACCGCCTTAGACGAAGATTCCCTACTAAAAGATATCGTAGAAGAATTAAAGAAGCCGCAGAGCACAGGGATATAGCTAAGCGGCTTGAAAAATTTGCAAAAAAAATGTAAACCCTATTAGTGATTTTTGTTAACGGTTTTAATTTGGCTTACAGTACAGATTTTAGAAAGAGGGTATTGGAACATTACGCGAAAA
>BNTO01000013.1 GCA_025996655.1 Alphaproteobacteria bacterium | reverse complement strand
AAACGTTGTGCCGACATCTTCCATCAACGCAGAGATCCGCTCCAAGCCAAAGGGTTTAGGAACGAAATCCTGACGTTTACTGATGCCACGCCTCTTATTGCCAAGGCTCAGATTGGGGAGAAACGCGACAAAGCCTTGAAAAAGAAAGAAAAGACCCTCAACAATACGAATATCAACAAAGTTGCAAAAGACAAAGACGTGCGCATCGGCGCTAAAAGTAAGCATAAATTTTGGATGGGATACAAAAAGCACGTGAGCGTAGACATGCTGTCCGGGCTCATCAACAAGGCCGCTGTCTCAAAGGCTAACAAAACCGATGCGGACGGAATGAAATTTGTTTGTCCGAAACAAGGGGCCGTTTTTGAGGATAAGGGTTATGCCCATGGCGAAAAAAGAGCGAAAATCAAAGGGTTCCCCTTATGTGCCGTGCAAAAAAATAACAGCAAGACAAAAAATAAGGACAAGGATAAATGGATTTGTTAGGGGAAAGCAACGGTATTTGTGGTAAATATGCCAGTATAATTTTGTCGAAGGAGACAGAAGAAAACGAGAAAAGGACCTGAAAAAAATTATGGCGTTATGGCTTACCACCATGAGCAAGGCTTCCTTCAATTTTAGGACAAAAAATTGTTTAACGTTTCACCAACGGCTGTTAGGAGTGGGAGGGAAGAAGCGGCGAAAACAGGAAATTGCCTGAAGTTTCTTGGTGATATACCCGAAAGGAAAATGGATGAAGTGGGACATTTTATGGGTAAAAAAAAGAAAATTGGGAATCATCAAAGCCGTGGATCGTCGCACACGGAAATGTGGGACGTGGGTTACGGGTCCTCGTGATATTGCAACCTTTAGAAGACTCTATGACAAAGTCAAGCATTTAAAAAACTGTCCTTTTTATACGGAGGATGGGGATGTTTTCGCTGCCATTCTTCCACCGGATAGACATGTTGTTGGGAAAGCTCATACCATTACAATTGAGCAAAACAATAGTAATACAAGACATTATTTAGGAAGAAGGGCGCGACGAACGAAGATCGTAAGCAAAACAGAAGAAAGGGTTCATGTCACCATGAAGCTTGGGGGCGGTATTGCGGAATACGAAGGGTGGAAATTTTTAACAGAGGTTGTTACATCTATCTTTTAGTTAAAACTCTCTCGTTTTTTTACTCCAAAAAGGCTATATAATCTCTCGCTAGAAAGACTCACCAGAGCAAATACCGCAGCCAACGTTCCCTGATACCATCCGAAATGCTCCAATTTTACGCCTAAATCCTTGATATACAAAAGCGGAGCCATCGCGATAAACACCCAGTAGCCCACGGACAAATAACATAAAGTAAAAACGTAATGCATGGCCTTTTTGTTCTTCAAGATTTTCCCATACTCGAAGGGGCTCATTGCGATGTTGTTGTTACGAACGCCGATTGGCAAGAAAAAATATCCCAAAAGGAAGCAGACAAACCCCAAAAACAAGAGCAAGTAAAAATTGCCTCTCCAGCTGAAGAATAAAGTTGTGTAGCTGCCCATGAGCGGAGCGGTCGCCTGGCTATAGTTGTAAAAAAATGCAACAAACCAAGAAGTTTTTGACGCGTTTTGATATCGTAGGTGTCTGGAATGATGACATAGGCAAGGACAGTCGGGCACGCTATTCCGATTCCTTGAAACAATCTCCCTGCGAGCAACATGCTGTAGCTTTGGGCAAGCGCACACGTCAAACTGCCGAAAAGAAACAGGGCTAATCCGGACAATATAATCGGTTTCCTACCGTATCTATCGCCAAGATTTCCTGCCACCAGAGCGCCAATGCCGTGGGCGAGCAAATTAATGCCAAGAAGAAATTCAACGGCAGAGGAAGAAATGCCATAGACACTCTGGATTTCGGGAAAACTCGGAACGCAGATGTCTATTTCCATGGCACTTAAAATCATGATGATGACGATTGTTGGAAATAACATGTTAGGACGCCTACGTGGGGGGCAATGCGTTGAAAAAAGGTCGAGCCACTCTACGAAAAGAAAGTCTTTGAAGCAAGGGGGGGATTGGTTTCGACGTTCATAAGATTTGAGGCGGTAAGAGAAAACAGATATCCTAAAGCCGCGCATCTCTAAACTCCCAAAAAACAAAAAGAAAGGAACGACATGAAACGTGACGAAAAGAAAGCATCATGGGCTCAAAAAAATAAGCACCTTCTTCGACCTTTTTTGATTTTTTCCTCGTGGACAGGGATGAGTCGGCTTTCCGGCGTTGTTCGCGAAATTTTGATTGCGAACATTTTTGGCGCCAGCACTCTTACCGACATCTACTCCATAGCAATCAAACTTCCTAACTTTTTCAGGCGCTTTTTTGCGGAAGGAGCCTTGAACGCCGTTTTAGTCCCCAAATTTTCGGAGCTTTTGGCAAGGGGAGACAAGAAATCCCTCCTCTTTTTTGTTCATCGCATGTTTTCTGTTTTGTTCGTCGGCCTTTTTTTGTTTGTCCTTTTCATTGAAATCGCTATGCCTGGCGTTATTTGGTGTATCGCTCCGGGGTTTCGGCACTCTGAGATTTGTGGGCAACTCACACATTATGCGCGCATTACGTTTCCCTACATCTTTTTCATTTCCCTTGTTGCTTTTATGAGCGGCCTTCTCAATTCCTTTCACAAATTTGCTTGGTCTGCCGCGATTTCGATTATTGTTAACGCCATTATGATTGTGGCGTTGCTTATTGGGAAACTTTTTCACCTCCCGCTTCCTTTCACAATGCACTTGCTCACAAGCAGCATTCTTGTCGGGGGATTTTTTCAATGCGTTATTATGGAGCGGGAGTGCAAAAAAGCGGATATGGCGCCGCGCTTTGTCGCGCCTAAATTGGATACGAATATCACGCAAGTTTTAAAAAACGCACTTCCGGGTATGGTGGGAGCCGGCATCATGCAAATCAATATTTTTGTCGATGTGGTTTTTGCGTCCTCGCTTTCGAAGGGGTCTGTTTCCTATCTCAATTTTGCCGATCGCCTCAACCAACTGCCTCTGTCGCTCATTGGCGCGTCTCTTGGCGTCACCCTTCTTCCCGTTCTTTCGAAACATTGGAGTGAAAAAAATTATGAAAAAGCTCACGAAACGCAAAAGGAGGCCCTTGTTTTTGGCCTCGCACTTGCTATCCCTGCGGCGGTAGGCCTGTTTGTTTTAGCGGATCGCATCATCAGCCTTTTGTATGGGCATGGAAAATTCGACCAAACAGCGATTCTTCAGACGACGCCAGCACTAAAGGCCTTTGTTTGCGGGCTTCCAGCCTATATTTTAACGAAGGTTTTTCTGTCGGTGTTTTTTGCCAACAGAGATACGCGCACCCCTGTTGTCCTTTCGCTTATTTGCGTTTTTGTCAATGGCACGCTCAACGCCATTTTAAAAAATTATTATGCCCACGTAGGAATCGCTGCCGCCACGGCCCTTTCTTCTTGTCTCAATGCTTTGCTTTGTTTTTGCTTTCTTTATAGGCGTCAATGGATTCAAGTTTCGAAAAATTTGCTTAGAAAAGTGCTTAGTATTTTTTTTGCGAGTTTTGTTATGGGCGCTGGGCTTTGGAAACTCAAAGATGTCTTCCCTCTCCAAAAACAGACGGGACTCGAAATCTTAACCGTAGGACTCCTTGTGGGCCTTGGCATTATGATCTATGCCGTATTTCTGCTTCTTTTAAAGAAGCTTGAAAGGAAAAAATTAAAACCGGTGGCTTAATGGCGCCAAGCCTTTCTTGAAGAGGCGGACAAAAAATCTCCTCCTGGTCAAAGAACAACGTATTCGGCAATTATTATCTCAGGTTTTCGAGGTATTTTATAACTGCTTTGTCTCCCGTTTCTTCCGCAATTTTCAAAGCTTGCTGTCGTTGCGCTGGAGATAGCTTATCGGGCAAAACGACCTCCAAGATAGGCAGCATCCCCTTTTTGTGCAAAAGTTCTAAATAAAGGGGCACTCCATCTCTGTTGGGATTTAAGCGCCAAGAATTTTTTGTCAGATCTTGGGATGCGTTTCTCTCTCTATCGTTCATGGCCTCTGCAACTTTACGGATATTCATTTTTGTCGTGGTCGAGCAAGTTGTGTCTGTCTTAGAGAAGATCTCTTTAAAAACGAAACTTTGAATGGGAAATTCGTCCTTGGAATTTCTAGCAAAGAGAGGGACTCCATTGTTTATAAGGAAGGCATTCTCCATAAGCAATGTAAAAAGCTTTCCATCCCCCCTTAAGGCGGCTAAGTGCAAGAGCGTGTCGTCTTCCTCCGTCTTATATTCCAAAATATCTTTTTTTTGTTGATCGGATAAAACATGAAAAGCCTTTTCAAGGACAGAAAATTTCTGCTCTTCAATAAGCCTCTCTGCAATGTCTGCCGTAAAGAGGTCCGCTCCATATTTCATAAGGAGATCAAACGTTTTCCACTCACCCTTGAAGGCCGCTATGTGTAGGAGAGTTTCGCCCTCTTCTGTCTTGAAGCCCAAAATATTTTTTTTCCGTTTATCCAAGGAAATATTAAGGCCCTTTTCAACTTCTGAAGATCTTTTCTCTACAATAAACCGCGCCGCAAGAGCTGCAGGAACCCCGTAATTACTAAACTCGCGAAACATTCTCGGGGCCCTTTCATAGGCAATGTCAAAAGCGGATTCATCCTTGCTATTTGTTTTTGCTAGATTTTCAAAAATAATCTCCGAAAAATCGTCTTGTTGAGAAACATCCATTTGTGGTGGGATGTTTAAATTTCTATTGCGTGTTGCGTTTACAGGTTTTAGGGAAACAGCCCCTTTGGAGGAAATGTGTCTTAGTTTTGCTTGTTCTTCTAGAATTTTAACAAAATCCCTAAATTGCGATAAGTATTTGTCATCGGACGCGAAAGCGTGCAGAATGCTGTTCCCATCTTTAAATTCGACATTCAAACATGATTCGCCAACGATTGCGACAAGATCTAAGAAGTTTTTGCCACTCCAGAAACTCTGCTCAAGAGGCGTTATACAATTATTATTTTCTTGGCAGGCTAATTCTTTAACAAGACCCGGTTTAATATGGCTCATGATTGTGCTAAACATGCCCTTATTCTCTCGACTAGCATCAATTAGAACATGTAGGATGTTATTTCCTTCGGCATCTGTCTCCTGTAAATCCGTAAATTCTATCAAGGAAATCGCCAAATCAACATTGTTATTCTTGAACGCATGAAACAGCGGGATAAGTCCTTCTTCATTCCGCCTATGAGCAAGATCCGAAACAGCATTACCTCCTATAATATTAAACACTTCTTTGTAAAACGTGTTCTTGGACTCTTGCGGAACACGCATTTTTTCAGTCTCTCTTGTTGATTGCCTTTGTGGAACTGGGCGTGATGGTGTCGCTTTTTGCTGTGTTTGCTCAGGAACGGCAATCTTGATTGGCCCAGCCGTTGCTAAAAGATGCAGAAGTTCACCTTTTTCTTCATCCGTTTCAAAGTTGATGCCTTTTTCTACTAAAAAACGAATACACGGCATATTTCCACTTCGAAGCGCTTTTGCGAGAAAAGTCT
Source organism: Alphaproteobacteria bacterium (assembly GCA_025996655.1). GTDB lineage: Bacteria > Pseudomonadota > Alphaproteobacteria > BNTO01 > BNTO01 > BNTO01. The sequence continues at coordinate 5,278 of BNTO01000013.1, read as the reverse complement.
CTCTATCCGGAAATACAAAGTTAATTTCGGCTTTGCTATCTTCAATAACCTCAAGAAGGCGCTTAAACAACAAATCTTCCTTTCCAGGCTTACTTGTAGAATTGGCATTTTTTAGATCGGCATCAAACAAACGTTGAATAATATTGCCGTCACTCTGTTCGGCAACCAAGAAATCTGTTCCAAAAACATCAATAAATAGTTTTGCACACTGAATATTATTGTTTTTTATGGCCATTTCAAACGCTGGTTCCCTTCCCGAAAGGGTTAGGCCTGTATCTGAGCAATAATCCTTTAAAGCTTCGAGCATTGCCCTTGCTTCTGGCAGAGACAACTCATTGGGTTTAAAAGAAGCAAGCGTCTCAAGAACACTTTGCCAATTTTTATCCGTCAAACGAGCCTCCTTCTGTCCTGAAGCATACGTATGGGATTTACTTCCGAGGAAAAAAGACACTTTTATTAGATTCTTCCATTCAAATTCTTTGTATTTGTCAAGAATTTTACATAAGCCCTCCACATTTTTATATTGTACGGCTAAATGTGCGGGAATGCGTCCCGTACTAGGATCTTCAGCAAAATAAATTCCAATGGTTTGTTGGGAAACGGGGATGTCCGGAAGGGGTTTTTTACTCTTTATAGCTTCAAGGAATATTTTCTTTGCTTCCTCAAACGACATTTCTTTGCCTGCTACGACAATTTTTTCTTGTCCCCCCAAGACCTGATTTTGTGCTTGAACAGAGCTTTGTTTTTGTATCTGAGGCCCCCACGCTTGCGGTTGTCCATAATTTTGTTGCCCTCCCCCATAAGAAAAATTTTGTTGAGGGCTATAATTTTGCGGCTGATTAAGGTAAGGAAGTTGCGGTTGAGGTCCGTAATTTGGCTGCGGCTCAACATAAGGGGGAACGTGTTGAGATTTGAAATTTTGCGAATGCACCGGCTGCCCTCGCTTTTGAGGGACGTAATTTTGGGACTGTTTCCTCAAGTAAGGAGAATCGACTTGTGGCCACTCCGTATAAGGATCCCTTTGTAACAGCTCCATAAAATTTTGTAAGAGCCCTATAGAATAAGGATCCATGGGGGGACCCATATAAGGAAAAATCATGGGAGGTTGCAAAATATAAGGAGGATTCATTGGCAGTTGTCCTAGAGAATAAGGATCCATGAGGGGCTCCATATAAGGATTCATCGGCAGTTGCCCCATAGAATAAAGATCCATGGGTGGCCTCACATAAAGAGTATTTTGTTCTCTGGAGTTTCCCTGAGGAGAGGCAGGTTGAGGGGGATTGGCACGTGTTTGGTTCCGCATATTGGGGTTGTTTGCGTTTACTTGAGGCGCGGGCAAACACAAAACAAAAAGGAGTATTTTATTGAGTAATTTTTTATTATTCATAATTTCCTCAATATAAATCATATGATTCATTATAGGAGTAATAAATTAATGAAATATTAATTACTGAGGGAATATCCTATTTTTACTTTTTTGAAGAGAATCGAGAAGATTTTCTAGGCTACAACCCTAATAAGGCCGAAAAAGCGCACATAAGTTGTTCCGGCTCATCCAGCGGGCGCGAACGCCCGAGGAACGAGGCGGCATATGGAAAACGAAAGGAGGAGCGTCCTTTTTCAAAAAAGAATCCCCTGAGACTTTTGCTTTACCAGGAATACTCACAAGTACAAAAGCACAAAAATCCTTCTGATCCGTATTAAAAGGAAGGACAATCTCCCCGCTTTCATCAATAATTTGCAAGGGATTTTTGGCCACAATCTCCGAGAAAGGCGGAGTTTCTTCCTCATCGAGGTCTGTAACAATGTTCCAATTTGTTAGCTCCGCCGTCACAATATAGGACAGGGGCGGCCCGCTACCGTCTTGAACCCACGAAGCCTCTAACCCCAGCGTTTTGTACGGAATCACGCCAGAATACGTTCCTGCACATTCCAGCCCATCAGCCTGCGCCGCACAAGGAAGTCTTTGATAGGCCGTTGCGTACGCTGCTAAAGAGCGAATGGCTCGATCAAAAGCTTGCTGCGTTTGCGCGTTTTTTGACGTTTGGGTTGCCGTTTTAAGAAGAGGCATCAGCGCCGCGCCTAAAACGCCCAGAATACAAAAGACTAAAGCCACTTCAAGCAGCAGAAACCCTTTAAGGCGTTTTTTCAAAAAAAGGGACAAAAGCAAACCTTTTTTGGGAGACCCCTTTTATTTTATCCTCAAAAGAAAAAACGGAACAATGCTTGCAAAAACGGATTGTCTCCTCGTCCCCCATGTTCTAAAGAAGTCATAGATGCGCCTCCCAAAGTTTTGTAGACTGTTAGGGATGGATTGGAACAAACAAGGCGCCATGCCCCCCAAAAAAACAAACAAGTCGGATCCCAATTTTTTTGAAGCGCCGGTACTCATGCTTCGCGATACGGTAGTCTTTCCGCATATGGTTATACCTTTGTTTATTGGGCGCACGCCCTCTATTGCCGCCGTTAAGGCCGCCTGGGAACAAACGGGCCGCCAAATTCTCTTGCTTACGCAAAAATCCCCCGAAGAAAATGACCCGCCGGTGGATCGTATTTATAGAACGGGAACGGTGGGGACCCTTAAGCAAATTCTGGAGCTTTCCGATGGCACAATTAAAATTTTGATTGAGGGAAAGTCTCGCGCTGAGGCTGTAGAACTCAAAAAAGTTGGGCCTTTCCTAAAGGCGCACCTTCAGATCAAGCCCTCTATTATGGAGAATCCCTCGGAGATTGCGATTCTTCAAAAGGAAATTCTGAAAGAATTTGAGAATTATGCGCGTTTTAATTCGCAAATTCCCGCCGAAGTTCTTACTTCTGTTCGAAAAATTGAAGACCCTTGCGTTCTTGCCGATACGGTGAGCACCCATTTCCCAATGAATATTGTTGAAAAGCAGACGTTGCTTGAAATGCATGATGTCCAAGAGCGCATGGAGCGCCTTTGCTCGGTTCTAGAGGCGGAAAATAATGTTCATTTCGTAGAGAAGCGCATTCGGGGCCGCGTCAAAAAACAGATTGAAAAAACGCAGCGCGAATATTATTTAAATGAGCAACTCCGCGCCATTCATAAAGAATTGGGCAACGGCGAAGACGCGGAAGAAGATTTCAAGATTTTTGAAGAGCGCATTAAAAAAACAAAATTTTCGAAAGAAGCGCGGGAGCGGGCTGTGTCTCGGCTGAATAAATTGCGCACCATGAATGCTATGTCTTCGGAAGCGAGCGTTGTGCGAAGTTATTTAGAATGGCTTTTGGATATTCCGTGGAATAAAACCACAAAAACAAAGAAGAACCTCGACGAAGCGGAAAAAATCCTTGAAAAGGATCACTATGGGCTAAAGCCTGTGAAGGATCGCATTTTGGAATATCTTGCCGTTCAGTCGCGCGTGAACAAGCTGCCGGGGCAAATTTTGTGTTTTGTAGGGCCTCCGGGCGTTGGCAAAACGTCGTTGGGCAAATCCATTGCGGAGGCGACGGGGCGGTCTTTTGTGCGCATGTCGCTGGGCGGCGTTGTGGATGAGTCGGAAATTCGCGGGCATCGCAGCACCTATATTGGCGCTATGCCGGGCAAAATTATTCAGGGAATGAAAAAGGCTAAGTCCAGCAATCCTTTGTTTTTATTAGACGAAATTGACAAACTCGGCCACGATTGGCGCGGCGACCCGACGTCGGCGCTTCTTGAAGTTCTCGACCCCGAGCAAAACGCGGCTTTCAATGATCACTATATTGAGGTCGATTATGACCTTTCCGACGTGATGTTTATTGCAACGGCCAACACGCTCAATATGCCGCACCCCTTGATGGACCGTATGGAGATTATTCGCCTTTCGGGCTACACCGAAGACGAAAAGTTACAAATTGCCGTGCGCCACTTGGTGCCCAAACAGCGCACGTTGCATGGCCTGAGTGAGGAAGAGTTTTCCTTAGGGGAGGACGCGCTTCAACGCCTCATTCGCCATTACACGCGGGAAGCCGGGGTACGCCAGCTCGAGCGCGAAGTGGCAACGTTGGCACGCAAGGCGGTCAAAGACATCCTGACAAAAAAAACGTCAACCATTGCGGTTGATGAAGGCACGATTCGTAAGTTTTGCGGAATTCCAAAATATACCTTTGGTAAGTCTGAGTTGTTTCGTTCCCCAGGAATTTCGACGGGCCTAGCTTGGACAGAGGCAGGTGGCGATATTCTTTTTATTGAAGTGCTTGTTTTGTTAGGCAAAGGCCAGATTATTCAAACGGGCAAATTGGGGGATGTCATGAAGGAGTCCATTCATGCGTCAATCAGTTATGTGCGTTCCAAATCCGAAACGTTGGCTTTGCCTAACGATTTTTTCGAGAAACATGATATTCACGTGCATGTACCCGAAGGGGCCACGCCCAAAGATGGGCCCTCGGCTGGGACCGCCATTTGTACGGCCCTTATTTCGGCGCTCACAAAAATTAAAGTGAAAAATAGTGTTGCCATGACGGGAGAGATTAATTTGCGCGGCCAGGTTTTGGAAATTGGGGGGCTTAAGGAAAAAGTGCTAGCCGCCCAACGTGCAGGCCTTGAGACGGTTATTATTCCTAAAGAAAACGAAAAGGATCTCGAAGAAGTGGATGATAAAATCAAGAAAAGTTTGAAATTTATTTTGGCGTCCACACTTGATGATGTTTTAAATCGTGCGCTAGAGCAGCCTTGGGACAGCGGGGCGGGAAAGGGTGTGTATTGAAGAGCCGGCTTGAGCAGTCTCAAACCATGTGAACTTACATAGACTCTACGCTCTTCTTGACAGCTTTTCTTTGTCCTTTTAGACTGAAGAGTATGTTTGGCTACTGGAAGGGTGGCCGAGTGGTTAATGGCAGCAGACTGTAAATCTGCCGACGCGAGTCTACGGAGGTTCGAATCCTCCCCCTTCCACCAAGTGCGGGTGTAGCTCAATGGTAGAGCTCCAGCCTTCCAAGCTGGTCACGTGGGTCCGATTCCCATCACCCGCTCCAAAAAAAAATGAACAGGGTTTGTCTTGAGTTTTCTTTGGCACTTTGTCTTGTTTGGGTCGTTTTGTTTATCCGAGTCGACATTTTTCCCCCCGATACTCCAAGGCTTTTTAAGCCTCTCATCTTGCTAAAAATTCATGTCTTTTCGTATGCTACGGTAAAGATAATTGTCAGCGCAATTAGGAATGTCATGTTGTGCAATTTAGGAATGTCATGTTTCAGGTCCCAAAAAGGATCCTATAACTTTGGTCAAATTACGGATTTGTTGAGGCAGGAACAATGTCATGGGTGTTTCGTGAAAGGGACATGG